>NZ_JBLUPX010000006.1:0-197786 GCF_048068235.1 Pseudomonas sp. NY15364
GAACTGTTGGGGTAAATCCCGCTTTCCATTTCCAAGCATCAAAAACACCAACGCCCCGAACCAGTCGGGGCGTTGGATTTTTCTGGCGTCAGTGCGTTTTCACACGCTCTGTACAGGTGTCATATCGCACTGTGGGAGGGGCTTTAGCCGCGACAGGCTTGTTGCCCCTGACTCCAGAGTCAGCTATATTCGCCGCACGTCATTTCCGACGTACCTGGATCAGCAGACAGGGTCAACACTGAGCTGGCTTACCTGACATCAACCTCAGAGGAGCCTGCTCATGGCAGCTACCCGTATCTGGATCAAGAACCCCCTCGCCATCTTCACCGCCAATGACCTGGACGCTTCCGGCGGCCTGGTGATCGCGGATGGCCGCATCGCCGAAGTGCTCAGCAAAGGCCAGCAGCCTTCAACACCCTGCGAGCAAACCTTCGATGCCCGTGAGCACGTGGTGCTGCCGGGCCTGATCAACACCCACCATCACTTCTACCAGACCCTCACCCGCGCCTGGGCGCCAGTGGTCAATCAGCCGCTGTTCCCCTGGCTGAAGACGCTCTACCCGGTGTGGGCGCGCCTTACGCCGGAGAAACTGGCGCTGGCCAGCAAGGTGGCCTTGGCCGAACTGCTGCTGTCCGGCTGCAGCACAGCCGCCGATCACCATTACCTGTTCCCCGGCGGCCTGGAAAATGCCATCGACGTGCAGGTCGAGGCGGTGCGCGAACTGGGCATGCGCGCCATGCTCACCCGTGGCTCCATGAGCCTGGGCGAAGCCGATGGTGGCCTGCCGCCGCAGCAGACGGTGCAACAGGGCGAGGTGATCCTGGCCGACAGCCAGCGCCTGATCGGCCAGTACCACCAGCGCGGCGACGGCGCGCAGATCCAGATCGCCCTGGCGCCCTGCTCGCCCTTCTCGGTGACTCAGGAAATCATGCGCCAGAGCGCCGAACTGGCCGAGGAGCTGGACGTACGCCTGCACACCCACCTGGCCGAAACCCTCGACGAGGAAGACTTCTGCCTGCAGCGCTTCGGCCTACGCACAGTGGATTACCTGGACAGCGTCGGCTGGCTCGGCCCGCGCACCTGGCTGGCCCATGGCATCCACTTCAACCCCGAGGAAATCATCCGCCTCGGCGCCGCCGGCACCGGCATCTGCCATTGCCCCAGCTCCAACATGCGCCTGGCTTCGGGCATCTGCCCCAGTGTAGAGCTGGAAGCCGCCGGTGCGCCGCTGGGCCTGGGTGTCGACGGCTCGGCCTCCAACGATGCCTCGAACATGATCCTCGAAGCGCGCCAGGCGCTGTACATCCAGCGCCTGCGCTATGGCGCCGAGCAGATCACTCCGCAACGCGTGCTCGGTTGGGCCAGCAAGGGTTCGGCGAAGCTGCTGGGGCGCAGCGATATCGGCGAATTGGCGGTGGGCAAGCAAGCCGACCTGGCGCTGTTCAAGCTCGACGAGCTGCGCTTCTCCGGCAGCCACGATCCACTCTCCGCGCTGCTGCTGTGCGGCGCCGACCGGATGATGATCGGCGGCACCTGGCGCGTCATCGACGGGCAGATCGAGGGGCTGGACGTGGCGCAGCTGATCGCTGATCACCGCCAGGCAGCGAAGCAGTTGGTCAACGCCTGATCCTGAACCGTAGGGTGCGCCGTGCGCACCGAAAAACTGCCGGTGCGCACGGCGCACCCTACGGTTTGCAGCAGGGCAATCGCACCACAACGCAGCATCTGCACGGCCATCGCACCAATAGCGCTCCACACCATTCTCCGCTCTTGCCCGCAAAGGCTTTCAGTAAGGCTATCTGTCTTGTTGGTCAGCTTTTTGCAGTCAGGGGATCAGCCAACCAACGGCCACCCCAACACCAAGACTGGAGCTGCACCCACCATGCACAAGAAGAGCAAGAAACCGCTGCTGCGCACCCTCGTCGCCGCCCTGGGCTTTGGCGCCATGCTCAGCGCCTCCGCCGCCGATCCGCTGAAGGTCGGCTTCGTCTACATCGGCCCCATCGGCGACCATGGCTGGACCTACCAGCACGAACAGGGCCGGCAGATGCTGAGCAAGGAAATGGGCGACAAGGTCACCACCAGCTTCGTCGAGAACGTGCCGGAAGGCGCCGACGCCGAGCGGGTGATCCGCAACATGGCCAAGGGTGGTTTCGACCTGATCTTCACCACCTCCTTCGGCTACATGAACCCGACCATCAAGGTGGCCAAGCAATTTCCCAAGGTGACCTTCGAACACGCCACCGGCTACAAGCAGGACAAGAACGTCGGCACCTACCTGTCGCGCTCCTATGAGGGTCGCTACGTTGGCGGCTTCCTCGCGGCGAAGATGACCAAGACCAAGAAGGTCGGCTACGTTGCCTCCTTCCCGATCCCCGAGGTGATCCGCGATATCAACGCCATCCAGCTGGCGCTGGACAAGTACAACCCGGGCACCGAGATCAAGGTGGTGTGGGTCAACACCTGGTTCGATCCGGGCAAGGAATCCGATGCCGCCAACGCGCTGATCGACCAGGGCGTGGACGTGATGTTCCAACACACCGACAGCCCGGCGCCGATCCAGACCGCCGAGCGCCGTGGCATCTACTCCGTAGGCTACGCCTCGGACATGGCTCACTTCGGGCCGAAGGCCGTGCTCACCTCCATCGTCAACGACTGGGGCCCGCACTACGTCAAATCCACCCAGGCTGTGATCGACGGTACCTGGCAGCCGCAGGATTTCTGGGGCGGCCTGGCCGAGGACACCATCGAGCTGCCGATCAGCGACCTGGTGCCGGCTGACGTGAAGAGCGAGGCCGAGCAGATCATCGCCGACATTCGCAGCGGCAAGTTCCACCCCTTCACCGGCCCGATCAAGGATCAGAGCGGCGCGGTGCGCATTGCCGAAGGCGCAAGCGCGACCAATGCCGAGCTGGCCTCGATGAACTACTACGTGGAGAACGTGAAGGCCGAGATACCGAAGTAACCCGCCACCTGGCAACTACCGATGCCGTCCCTGCACTGCAGAACCGCATCAAGGGGATCTCATCCGAGATCTCTTTCCGCTGCCCTGGGTACGAGAAGACTCGCAGCAACGCCCACCCGAGGCTCAACATGAACGCATTACCCATCATCGACATCGCCCCTCTCTACGCTGACGACGCTTTGGCCTGGCCTGCCGTGGCCGAGCAGATCGACCGCGCCTGCCGCGACTGGGGCTTCTTCTATATCGTCGGCCACCCCATCGGCAGCGAGCGCATCGACGCCCTGCTCAGTGCGGCGAAGCACTTCTTCGCCCTGCCTGCCGACGACAAACTCAAGATCGATATCACCCAGACCGCCCACCACCGCGGTTACGGTGCCATCGCCACCGAACAGCTCGACCCAAGCAAACCGAGCGATTTGAAGGAAACCTTCGACATGGGTTTCCACATGCCGGCCGATCACCCCGAGGTGCTGGCAGGCAAACCACTGCGAGGGCCGAATCGCCACCCGGATCTACCCGGCTGGGCCGAGCTGATGGAACAGCATTACGCCGATATGCAGGACTTGGCCAAGACCCTGCTGCGCGCCATGGCCATGGCGCTGGACATCGAGCACGATTTCTTCGACGCGCGCTTTCATGAGCCGATCAGCGTGCTGCGCATGATCCACTACCCGCCGCGCCACACCGCCACCAGCGCCGACCAACAAGGCGCCGGCGCACACACCGATTACGGCTGCATCACCCTGCTCTACCAGGACGATGCCGGCGGCCTGCAGGTACGTGCACGCGATGGCGAGTGGATCGACGCGCCGCCGATTGCCGGCAGCTTCGTGGTCAACATCGGCGACATGATGGCGCGCTGGAGCAACGATCGGTACACCTCGACGCCGCACCGGGTGATCAGCCCGCTGGGGGTGGATCGCTACTCCATGCCGTTCTTCGCCGAACCGCATCCCGACACGCTGATCGACTGCCTGCCGAACTGCTCCAGCGCGGACAACCCGGCCAAGTACACACCGGTGACCAGCGCCGCGTACCTGCTGTCGAGGTTCGCCGATACCTATGCCTATCGGCGCGAGGAAGCGTAGGGCTGATGATGGCTCCCACGCTCTGGCGTGGGAGACCAGCCAGGGACGCTCTGCGTCCTTCAGACGCAGAGCGTCTGCAAGGGCATTCCCACGCGGAGCGTGGGAACGATCAGTCCACCCTGCGCAGCTGGCTCGCCAGCTGCAGCACGATCCTGTCCCAACAGTTAAACTTTGCTGCTACCCAAGCCTGACAACGAGAACCGACCATGCCCGAATGGCTGAATGCCCTGCCCAAGGCCGAACTGCACCTGCACCTGGAAGGCTCGCTGGAGCCCGAGCTGCTGTTCGCCCTGGCCGAACGCAACCAGATCGCCCTGCCCTGGGCCGATGTCGAGACCCTGCGCGCGGCCTATGCCTTCAACAACCTGCAGGAATTTCTCGATCTGTATTACGCCGGCGCCAACGTGCTGCGCACCGAGCAGGATTTCTACGACCTGACCTGGGCCTACCTGCAACGCTGCAAGGCGCAGAACGTCATTCATGTCGAACCCTTCTTCGACCCGCAGACCCACACCGACCGCGGCGTTCCCTTCGAGGTGGTGCTGCGCGGTATCCAGCAAGCGCTGCTCGACGGCGAGAAGCAGCTGGGCATCAGCCACGGGCTGATCCTCAGCTTCCTGCGTCACCTGCCCGAGGACGAGGCCTTCAAGACCCTGGAACAAGCCATGCCGTTTCGCGATGCCTTTATCGGCGTTGGCCTCGACAGTTCGGAGAAGGGCTTCCCGCCGCGGCTATTCGAGCGGGTGTTCGCCAAGGCACGCAGCGAAGGCCTGCACGCGGTGGCGCATGCCGGCGAGGAAGGCCCACCCGAATACATCTGGGAGGCGCTGGACCTGCTCAAGATCAAGCGTATCGACCACGGCGTGCGCGCCATCGAAGACGAACGGCTGATGCAGCGCATCATCGACGAGCAGATCCCGCTGACCGTCTGCCCGCTGTCGAACATCAAACTCTGCGTGTTCGAGCACATGGGCCAGCACAACATCCTCGAGATGCTCGAACGCGGCGTGAAGGTGACGGTGAACTCGGACGACCCGGCCTACTTCGGCGGCTACGTCGGCGAGAACTTCGCCGCCCTGCACGAACACCTGGGCATGACCGAAGCCCAGGCCAAGCGCCTGGCGCAGAACAGCCTGGATGCGCGCCTGGCCTGAGCAAGAGCATCGCCGCTGAAGCGCCTCCCACAGTACCCACGCTCCGTGGGAGGGGCTTTAGCCGCGACTGTACGCTCAGTGTTCCTGCAGCTTGCGCCGCTTGCCAGTCACCATCGACAACGGCAGGTTCTCGCGCAGCCGATAGCTCTCAAATAGCGCTGCAGCGATATGCAAGCCGACCACCGCCATGAGGCCGTTGGCACAGAATTCGTGGATTTCCAGCGGCAGATCCGCGCCCCAGAAATAATCGACTTCCTCCATCAGAAAGCCGGTCACGCCCAGACCGAGCATCAGCGTCATCATCAGGAGCATCACCAGCGCGCCCAACGGCGAATGCCCCAGACGGTGATAGGGCTGACCGGCAATCAACGCACGCAAATGCGCACCAAGGCGTGCCGGGGTCGGCCAGAAATCCGCCCAGCGCGCCGCCGGCGTGCCGACGAAACCCCATACCAGGCGGATCGCCAGCCAGGCCACGGCGTAGTAGCCGAACCAGCGATGCCAGTCTTCGCCCTCTTCGGTAAAGAAGTAGTTGGCCAGGAAAGCGCCGGCCAGGGACCAGTGGAACAAGCGCACCACTGGGTCCCACACGCGCACGGTCGCGGCGCTCATCAGCCTTCTACGTTGCTTTTGACCGGCTTGCCGCTGACCGGATCGAAGTAAATCTCGACCTTCTTGCCGTCCTTGTCGAAGCCGTATATTTCGTAGCAGTTGCCACCGGTAACCTTGAACTTGTTGATCTCGTAGCCCTGGGCCTTGAGGTCGGCCTGGAACTTGTCCTGATCCTGCCACTGCGACTTGTCGGCAGTGGTGCATTCGGTGGCGGCGAAGGTCAGCGGGCTGGCCAGAGCCAGAGACAGCAGAAGCAGTTTGCGCATGGTGTAGTCCTCTCGGTGCAGGGGAAAGTGTGTCTGCGGGGACTACTCTGGCGCCTGAACCTTAAGACTCTATTAGCGCACGCAAAATCGTAGCCCGGATGTAATCCGGGAAAGGTGGCTACCGTGCCCGGCCAAACGTAGGAGCCCGCTTGCGGGCGATCCGCATTGTGCAAGCGCCAATCGCCCGCAAGCGGACGCCTACGAGAGGATCGCTACGCTTCGTAGCTCCGGGCTAGCTATGGCTTAGAAGTCGAAATCGACCTTGGCCCACAAGGTACGGCCCGGCTCGTCGATACGCGTTTCGGCCGGGAAGCCGAAGCCAGCGTCGCCAGCCAGGTTGAGGTGTTCGGCGTAGTTCTTGTCGAGCAGGTTATCCACGCCGGCGCTGAGTTTGACCTGTTGGCTAACGCGGTAAGCGCCATTGAGCGAGAGCACGCCGAAGCCGGCGCTGTCGCCGAAGTCCTGCCCCACCACGTTGCCGCGCCCTTCGGCGATGCGCCCCTGGCCATCGACCACACGCCACAGGGCACCGACGCTCCAGTCGTCACGCTGGTAGGTCAGGCCCAGGCGCGCTTCCAGCGGCGGCATCTGCGGCAGCGCTTCACCGTCGCTGCTGTTCTTGCCCCAGGCGTAGGCCAGGGTCGCGTCGGCCTTCCAGTTGGAGTCGAAGGCGTAGGCCACGCCCAACTCGCCGCCCATGATGCGTGCGTCGACATTGTCAGCTTGCGTGTTCATGCCCCGGTAGTCGAACAGGATGTAGTCGCGGATCTGCCCGACATAGGCCGAAGCCCAGGCCTGCAGCTTGTCGTCCTGGTACTGGATGCCGATATCGAGCTGGGTGGTCTTCTCCGGTTTGATGCCATCGAAGGCGTTGTCCGCGTCGGCCGGGCCATTGAGGCCGGCGGAGAACAGCTCCCAGTAATCGGGGAAGCGCTGCACGTGGCCGATGCCGGCATAGACGGTGGTCGGCGAGTCGGACAGGTCGTGCTCGTAGCGCACGAAACCACTGGGCAAGGTATCGGCGCGGGTCTCGCCCGCCGTCGGGTTGGTCGTGGTCATGCCCATCATGTCGCTGAAGTTCTGCCGGTAGTCCTTGGCCGAGGCGCGATCCAGGCGTGCGCCAGAGATCAGCCGATCACCCTCGGCCAGGCTCCAGGTGGCTTCGGCGAACACGCCGTAGTTGTGCATCAGCGCGTCCTTGTCCCAGGGGAAGCGATCAGCGTCGACATAGGGCATGCCCATCATGCCGCCGCTGGAGCTGCGCTGGCGGTGTTCGCTGCGCTGCGCATCGACGCCGGTGATCAGCTCGACGTCGTCCCACTTCCAGGTCGCGGCCAGGCGTGCACCGAGGGTTCGACGGTCGACCTGCGCCGCCATCGGCCCGGCCATCATGCTGCTCGGGTCCGGCACGCGCAGGCGGAAGTTGTCCATGATGTGGTCGGCGTAGTTGTAGTAGACCTTGGCCTCGACCTTATCCAGCACGCCACCGAGGTTGCTGCGCTCGATGCGCAGGCCGAGGCTTTCGCGCTTGAACTGAGTGCCGTCCATGCCACGACCACCGTAACGCGCTTCGCCATCGCCACGGCCAGCCGTGAGTTCGATCAGGGTATCGGCATCCGGCGTCCAGCCCAGGGCCACGTCGCCGTTCCACTTGTCCCAGCGCGAGGCGATGGTGTCGCCGTCACCGTTGTCGTAATCGTCCGACTGCGAGCGGTTACCCATCACCCGCAGGTAGCCCTGCTCGCTGCCCACGGCGCCATCCAGGGTTCGGTCGAAACGGCCATTGGAGCCGGCCAGCACGCTGGCATGCAGGCGCGCGCCCAGCTCACCGAAACGCTCCGGCTCGCGATCGAAACGCACCACCCCAGCGGACGCGCCCGGCCCCCAGATCACGGTTTGCGGGCCCTTGGTAACGGTCAGCCGATCAAAGGTTTCTGGCGAGATGTAGGAACTGGGTGCGTCCATCCGCCCCGGACAGGCGCCGATCATCTGCCCGCCATCGGTGAGCAGCAGCAGGCGCGAGCCAAACAGGCCGCGCAACACCGGGTCACTGTTGCTGCCACCGCTGCGAATCGCGGAGAAACCGGGAATGGTCTTGAGGTAGTCGGCCGCATCGCTGGCCGGTACCGGCTGGCGTGGATCCTTGGGGTCGGCCACCACGGTCAGCGGCGAGCTTTGCTGGATTGCCGTGATCACCGTGGGCGGCAGTTCGTGCACAGGCTCCTCGGCAGCCTGCAGGGCAGTCATGGAACACAGGCCGCAGGCTACGGCCAGAACGGACAGGGGAAAACGAGCGCGCACGGAAACGGCGCCCGAAACGAAGGAAACGGACATGCGGATACCTGAAAAGTCGATTGGCGAAGAGGCCTGGTAACGGCCTCATGGGAGTGGTGACTTCAGGTGCGCATGGCGGTGCACGTGACAGCGCATGAGGAAAGTTGGCGCCCGGCAGCGGTCGCTCAGGCAACCTCAGGGTGGTATCGCGAGATAACTCCAAGCGGCTCGCGAGCACCGAGCCATTGTCGGCCAGCACCGGACAATGCGAGAGCAGCGAGCAGTAGCCGCAGGCATCCACCTGCAACACTGGGCTGGAGCTGCTCGTTGGGGCCGGCACGCTGCCCGCCCCGTCATGACAGCCAAGCTCGTTCAGCCAGCGCCAGTCAGCCGGCTCGGCACGCAGTTGCGACGCCAGTGGCGCCAGCACGATAAGGACGAACGCCAGCAGCCCAAGCTGGGCGGCGAGCGTGCGCCTGCGTGCCGTGAACAGCATCAGTGCTGGTGCTTGCCTGCATCATGACCGGCAGCATGATCATGGCCTGCCGGCGCATCTTTCTGCACGGCGACCTCAACCTCGACAGCACCGGCTTTCTCGAAGTTGAGGGTCAACGGGAAGCGCTCACCGTCCTTGGCCTGCTGCTTCAGGTTGAACAGCATGACGTGATAGCCCATGGGCTCGAACTTCACCTCGCCATCAGCGGGGATGGCCACGTCCTGCACCTGCTGCATCTTCATCACGCCATCGGCATGCACATGCTCGTGCAACTCGGCCTTGCCGGCCACCGGGGTGCTGACACTGAGCAGACGATCGGCTTCGCTGCCCTTGTTGTGGATGACGAAATAAGCGGCAGCAGTCGGCGCCACCGGCGGCATCTCGCGCGACCAGGGGTGGTCGATATGCAGTTGACCGGCTTCGTACTCGTGGGCCTGCACCAACAGCGCCGGCAGCAGCAGGGTGAGGCCGAGCAGGGTTTTCTTCAGGGTCATGGGGTGTTGCCTCCTGGTTTGGAATCGAATCATGGGTCGAGCCTATAACGTCTTGCGACGATCAAACTGTTCACTCATGCCAGCGGCCGGGTCGATGGCCGCAGTTGGCGAAAGCGCGAGAGTAGCCAGTCAAGAACGAAGACCAGCAGCAGCGAAGCGCCGACCAGCGGGAAGATCACACCGAGCACGATCATCACGCCGATGGCGGTCTTCCAGCGCGGCAGGTCGTGGCGCAGCGGCGGTACACCGAAGCGTCCGGCCGGGCGGCGTTTCCACCACAGCACCAGGCCGCTGACGGAGCTGAAGATGATCAGCAGGCAGATCGCCGCCATCAGCAGTTGGTTGGCCAGGCCGAACAGCTTGCCTTCGTGCAGCATCACCCCGGTTTCCACGGTTTTCGCCACCGGGCCGTAGTCCTGCCAGCGCACGTCTGCGAGTACCGCACCGCTGTATTGATCGAAGTGCAACGTGGCATCGTTGCGTGGATCGTCGGCGAACAGGGCGACGGTGTAAACGCCCTGCTCGCCCTGGGGCAGGCTGATGCTGTAACCAGGCTGGACACCGCGCTCGGCGGCGCTATCGACCACATGCTGCAGCAGGCTGGTGGAGGCCGCTGCGGCCCGATGCCCGGCATGGCCGTGATGCGCGGCATGCGGGTCGGACGCGGGCAGCGGCGTGACTTCCACCGCCCAGGCCACGGTTTGCTGGCTGCTGCTGTTGAGGCTGCCGGTCAGTTGCCCGGACTTGGGCACGTCATCCCACATCGCGGCGGGAAAATGATTCCAGGCACCGGCGAACTGCGCGCCCCAGTAGCCCGTCCAGGTCATACCGGTGAGCAGCATGAACAGCAGCAGTGCGCTGCCCCAGAAGCCGGTGACCGCATGCAGGTCGCGCCACCACAGGCGCCCCCCTGCGCTCAGACGTGGCCACAACACACCCGCCCCGCTGCTGCCGCGCGGCCACCAAAGGTACAGGCCGGATACCACCAGCACGATGCCCCAGCCAGCGGCCAGTTCGATCAGCCGGTCACCAACGGTGCCGATCAGCAGATCACCGTGCAGCTTGCGCACCACCGCCTGCAGATTCCACAGGGCGTCCTGGGCGCCGAGAAGGCTGCCGTTGTAGGGATCGACGAACAGGTTCAGCTCCTGGCCGCCCTGATTGATCACGAACTGCGCACTGCGATCCTGTACAGCGGGCGGCAGGTATTTGCTGACCGTCGCCTGCGGATAGGCTTCGCGGACGATAGCCAGTTGCTGATCGGCACTGAGGCGCTGCTCGGCGACCGGCACCTGCATCAGGTCGGCGTACATCCAGGCGTCGAGCTGCGGTTTGAACAGGTAGATGATCCCGGTGATCGACAGCAGGATCATGAACGGGATGACGAACAGCCCGGCATAGAAGTGCCAGCGCCAGGCCAGGTTGTAGAACGAGGTGGACTCACGCATGACAGGTGCCTCCATAAGGGGTTTCATGAAAGGGGTTCACTACGACCTTCCTTCGTTTCGCAGGAGCGTGCTTCTGCGGCTCGGTACTCCTGAGCGACGCAAACGTCGCCATCCCAACACTGTGCCGCTGAGGCAGATCACCAGACCGCCAAGGCTGAAGGCGATGATCAGAGCTTCGCGCAGCAGCGGGCGTTCCAGCAGCGGCGGCCAGTCCCAGCTATGCAGCAGGTTGAACAGCCAGCGGCCGACGCGCTGGCGCTGGTCATGCCGCGCGATCATCTCGCCGCTGGCCGGGTCGAGGTAGACCCAGGTCTGCTCCGGGTCATCGAAGCGCACCCGCAGCACCGGCAGCGGTCGGTTCTGCGAGCCGTACATGCTTTGCGCATCGCGGGCGAAGTAGTAGGTATCGAAGCGCTCCAGCCACTCGCTTTGCAGTGCCACATCCGGCGCCATGAGGTGGGCCGTATCGAGCAGTTGTTCGCGGGGCAGCTGACGCAGCAAGGTCTCGCCGTGCAGCATGCGGCTCTCGCCGCTCGCCGCTCGTGCCACCAGATAGGTGCTGCCATCGAGGCGACGCCATTCCAGCTCGACCACATCCAGCTCGGTGCGCAGCAGTTGCAGTGCGCGGCTGATGGGGAGCGAAACGTCCGCTGCCCGTAGCGCGCCGCCCTGCATCAACGCAGCGTCGAGGCGTGAACGGCTGTCGGTGGTGCCCCAGGGCCGCATGGACATCAGGCCACTGAAGATCCACGCCATCAGCACAACGCCGAACAGCAGGCCGCCGATATGGTGCCAACGCCACCAGCCGCCGGAGTAAGGGCTGCGGGAGCCGTTGCGATAGGGTTTGCGAAAGCGCCAACGCATCAGGCCAACCACCATGCCCAGCACGGCCATGGCCGTGCCCAGCAGGGACAAACCGATCACCAGTACGCGCCAGCCATTGTCGAAACCGAAGCCACCGCGTAGCGGATAGAGCCAGTGGAACCAGGCACCCAGCCAGTTCCAGCGCCGCTCCTGCAGGCTGGCGTCACGCACCACTTCGCCAGTTCTGCCCGACAGGTAGAGCCAGGTACGCTCGGCATCGCCCAGCTCGACCAGATGCAACGGGCGCTCGGCATCCAGCGCACGCGAATGCGTCCAGACGTCCTCCTCGAACTGGCCGCGATAGCGCAGCGGCACATCGCCGGCATATTGCCGAGCGCCAGCCAGCGCCCAGGCTTCGTCGGCACGTTGCAGCGGCTCACCGCTACGCGCATTCAGGGTCACGCGGCGCCCGTCGGCCAACTCCAGCAGATAGAACGGCTGGCCGCCCAGACTGCTCAGACGCAGGCGCCGCAACGGCAGCTGTGCCCATTGCGCCGGCACCTCGGCGCAGCAGCTCGCGGGCAGTGCCGGTAGATGCCCGAGGCGCTCACTGCCGGTCAGCTTGGGGTAGCCGACATACAGCATCACCACCCCGGAGACGAACCACAGCGCCATCAGCAGGCACAGGCCGATACCCAGCCAGCGATGCCAGAGGTACAGCTGGCGTTTCAGCGCCATCAGTAACGCCATTGCACAGCCACTTCCAGGCTGCGCGGCTCGCCCAGGTAGTACTGGGTGTTGCTCTGGTGGATGAAGCGGGCGTAGGTCTCGTCGGTGAGGTTGCGCAACCGCGCGCTGAGCTCGGTGTGAGTATCCAGGTCGTGCTTGAGGAACAACCCGTAGACGGTGTACGACGGCACCCACATGGTGTTGGCGGTGTTGGCATAGACCGAGGAGACATAACGCGCATCGGCCCCCACCTGCCAGTCCGGTGCAACGTCGTAGGTCAACCAGAGGTTGGCCACGCGCTCGGGGATGTTCACCGGGTTCTTGCCCTTGCGCGATACCGCCACACCGCCGACGTTTTCGTTGAACTCGTCGTATTCGGCACGTACCCAGGCGAAGTTACCGGCGGCGAGCAACTGCGGGGTGATCTTGAACGAGGCGGCCAATTCGACACCGGTGGAGGTCTGCTGCCCGGCCTGCTCGGTGGTGTTCGGCACACTGGAAGACGGCACCGAGATGTTCTTGCGCACGATGCGGTACGCCGCCGCCGTCGCCGAGCCGCGACCATCGAGGAAGTCGAACTTGCTGCCCACCTCGATCTGGCGGCCGGTGCTCAGGTCGAAATCGGCGACCTGGGCGACCGAGGCGCTGGTCAGGGTGCCGCCTGGCGGTTCGGCCGAGGTGCTGTATTGGGTGTAGAGGCTGACGGCATCGGTGAGGTCATAGACCAGACCGACGCGTCCGGTGAAGGCATCCCAGCGGCGATCCAGCTCGACGCGGGTTACATGTTCGACCACCTCGAAGTCGATATGGTCGTAGCGCAGCGCGCTGATCAGCGCCAGGCGATCGGTCAGCCGGGTACGGTTCTCGACGAAGGCCGAGGCGGTATCGGTCCAGGTGCTGCGACCCTTTGTACGCGGGGCGTCCATGCCGGGGATGTCGAGAAACTCGCCTGGATCGAAACCGTTGGGGTCTACCGTGTCGAAGTTCGCCGAGATCGACAGCGGGTAGTTGGTCTGCTGGTTGCGGCTGTACTCCAGACCGAAGGCCCAGTCGCTGGCCAGACCGAACAGATCGCCGGCATGGGTCAGCTCGAAGCGGTCGCCATTGACCTCCTGATCATGGCGCTGACGGTAAGCAGCAGAACGGGTCACCTCGGTATTGGCGGCGTTGTAGCGATAACGCTCGAGGTTGCGGTAATCGCGCTGGCCCTTGTAGTGGTAGAAGGTGTTGCGCAGCTGGGTGGCGTCATCGAGGCGGTAGTCGGTAATCGAGCGCAGCCAGCGGGTGCGTTGCTCGTAGCGGCCGTCCTCGACGTTGTAGTTGTTGAAGCGGTTGTGCTTGTCGATACGCAGCTTGCCACTCAGTGGCTGCAACACCGGCGAGCCCCAGTACGGGCTGTCTTCCTGCTCCTCCAGGTACTCGATGGCCAGGGTGTGGGAGAGCTGGTCGTTGATGTCGCTGAGCAGGGAGAAGGCCAGGTTGCCGGCCTGGTTTTCCTGGCGGTCGATATAACCGTTGGTGTGAGTGCGGCTGTAATCCAGGCGCGCGTAATGCCGCGGACCGTCGCCCTCATTGAGCGCCTGATTGACGCCGATGGCGGTTTCCCAGGTGTCGTAGCGCGAGTAGCTGACGCGCCCTTCCAAGCTGTCCTTATCGCGGCTGGCGAGCTTGGTGATGTAGTTCAGGCTGCCGCCAACCGCGCCACTGCCATTGAGGAAGGACGACGGCCCGCCCAGCAGTTCGACGCGATCATAGATCCAGGCGCCAACAGGACGCGCCGAACCGCCGTATTGCAGGTTGATGCCATTGAACAGTTGGCCGATCTGTGCGCCATTGAAACCTCGATAGGCCACGTAGCCGCCCCAGCCGGGTGGTGCCGAGGCGTTCACGCCGGGCAAGGCATTGGCAGCATCCTGAAAGTTGCGTACGCCCAGACGCTCCATGGTCGCCCGATCCGCCACGCTGACCGAGGCCGGATTTTCACGAGCGCTGAGGTTGAGGCGCGAGCCACTCTCGATGGTTTTGTCCAGGTTGATGCCAGTAGCCTCGTCAGGCTCTGCAGCAACGGCAGATACGGTGCTGGCAGGCAGCGTCAAGGCGTCATCTTGCGCCCAGGCAAGGGAGGTGCTGCAGGCGAGCAGCGCCAGGGTGGTCATACGAAACATGTAAGGCTTCCAGGCTTTTGTTCGATAAGCCCGCACGCGACCTAGCCTCAAAGCCAGGTTTAACGGGCGACTTCAGAGCGCAGGAAGCAGGAAGGGAGAAGCGCGGGGATTGGCGGGAGGCCAGCGATAGCGGGTAAGACGGGGAATATGCAGGGCCGCCAGCGGACGCACACGTTCGGCCACGAGCAGGCCGAGCAGCCCGAAGAATGCCGCCAGGATGAGCGCACTGAACAAACTGGCCAAGGCGCAGCCCGTACCGGTAGCCGGGTTGGGCGCAACGATGCCGGAGCCGTCGAGGTCGGCGCCGGCGCCGGCGCCGAAGTTGCCATCGAACGAGCAGTACTGGCCATCCAGACCGCTGAGCTGCATGCCGGCCATCTGGCCGTGGCTGATCGCGCAGACGAACGCACTGAACAGGATGCTGAAGTACAGCACCCAAGCGGTCAGTGAGCGGTCATTGCGGGCCAGTTTCATGGGGCGCGACTCTAAACAGAGGATGGCAGCGCGACACTGCGGTGCGTTGCCGCAGGCACTGCGTACGAGAGTCTAGCAGGGCTTGCTGGCTTTATCGCATCAAGTGCTAACGCCATGGCGCAGCGTCCAGCAAACGCTGGCAGCGCAGTTGCACGAATTCGCGCAGCAGATGCACCGCCTTGCTCAGCTGAGCACGGTGCGCACACACCAGATACAGGGGCGTCGGCTCGCCCAGCCAGTTCGGCAGCAGCACCTGCAGGCGCCCTTCGCGCACGTCTTCGGCGACATCCAGCCAGGACTTGTACACCACACCCCGCCCGGCCACGGCCCAGCGCCGAGTGACATCGGCATCGTCGCAGACCCGGTCACCCGCGACGTTCATCAGTACCTCGCGCTTGCCATCCTGAAAGCGCCAGCGATCATACGCTCGGCCATGCAACATATAGAGCAGGCAGTTGTGCTGATGCAGCTCCTCCACGCTGCGCGGCGAACCGTGCCGGGCGAGATAGGAAGGTGAAGCGCAGAGCACCCGACGATTGTCCGCTGCCACCGGCAGTGCCACCAGGCTGGAATCCTCCGGTGCGCCGTAGCGCAGGGCGATGTCCACCGGCTCACGGAACAGGTCGGTCACCCGGTCGGCCAGCAGCAGACGCAGCTGCAGTTGCGGATGCTCGTCCTGGAACGCGTCGAGCCAGGGCAACAACGTATTGCGCCCCAGATCCGACGGCGCCGATAGCTGCAATACACCGCAAATCCCCTCCTGGCTGCCGACCAGTTGCTGGCGCCCCTCCTCGAGGCTCTGCAACGCCAGCCGGGCATGCACCAGATACAGCTCGCCCTCGGGCGTCAGGCGCAGGCTGCGCGTCGAACGCGCCAGCAGGCGCACCTGCAGCTGCTGCTCAAGACGCTTGAGGGCCGCGCTGGCCACGGCTGGCGAAACATCCAGCAGCCGCGCCGCAGCGGACAGGCTGCCGGTTTCGGCAGTTCGCACGAAGAGTTGCAGGTCGTCGAAACGCAGCATGGCCGCTCACTTTCAAAATAATGATGAAAGAGACTCTATTACCCGCTTCTTTTTCTTTCCACACAAATAAAAGAGCATGGCTTCAATTCCCTATCGGAGCCCGCCATGACCACTGCTCTCACACTGATCGCCACCATCAAGGCCCTGCCTGGTCATGCCGAGGCGGTGGCCGCAGGCCTGCAACGTCTGGTCACGGCCACCTGCGCGGAGCCCGGATGCCTGCAGTACGCGCTGCACCGCAACAAGCTGGACCCGCACCAGTTCGTGATGATCGAACAATGGCGCGACGCCGAGGCATTGGACCAGCATCATGCAGCGCCGCACTTCCTACACTTCACCAACGCATTCGGCGAGCGGCTTGCGGGTATCGATCTGCTCCCGCTGCAACCCCTTACCTGATTTCTCACAGAGGACCATTTCCATGAAAGCCGTCGCTTACTACCAATCCCTGCCTGCCGACCATCCCGAAGCACTGCAGGACGTGCAGCTGGCCGAACCCACTCCGGGTGCACACGATCTTCTGGTCGAGGTTCGGGCCATCTCGGTCAACCCGGTCGATACCAAGATCCGCCTCGGCGTTGCGCCGGAGAATGGTGCCGCCAAGGTGCTGGGCTGGGATGCAAGCGGCGTCGTCAAGGCCGTGGGCAGCGAAGTCACTCTGTTCCAGCCCGGCGACCGGGTGTTCTACGCCGGCGCCATCGACCGTGCCGGCGCCAATAGCGAACTGCACTTGGTCGATGAACGCATCGTTGGCCATATGCCGGGCAGCCTGTCGTTCGCCGAAGCTGCAGCCCTGCCGCTGACCGCCATCACCGCCTGGGAACTGCTGTTCGAACGTCTGCAGGTTGCCGAGGGCTCGGCCGATCAAGGCCAGAGCCTGCTGATCGTCGGCGCCGCCGGTGGTGTCGGTTCGATTCTCACCCAACTGGCGCGCAACCTGACCGGCCTGACCGTGATCGGTACTGCCTCGCGCCCGGAAACCCAAGCCTGGGTCCGTGATCTGGGCGCACATCATGTAATCGATCACAGCAAGCCGCTGAGCGAGGAACTGGCGCGCATTAGCATCGGCCAGGTCACCCATGTCGCCAGCCTGACCCAGACCGACCAGCACTACGCGCAACTGGTCGAGTGCCTGGCGCCGCAGGGGCGTCTGGCGCTGATCGACGACCCGCTGCAACCGCTGGATGTGATGCAGCTCAAGCGCAAGAGCCTGTCGCTGCACTGGGAGTTGATGTTCACCCGTTCGCTGTACCAGACCGCAGACATGATCGAGCAGCATCGTCTGCTGGAGCGGGTCTCCGATCTGGTCGACGCCGGCGTGCTCAAGACCACTCTCGGTGAGCATTTCGGCACCATCAATGCCGCCAACCTGCGTCGCGCCCATGCGTTGCTGGAGAGTGGCAAGGCCAAGGGCAAGATCGTGCTCGAAGGGTTCTGAGGCGCGATGGTGTAGTGGGCCGACCCAGTCACGTTTCCTTCGCGGTACCGCTTATCGCGAAGCGGCCATCACGCTGGTCGGCCATTTGATTTAGATCAGAAAAAGGTCATGCAAGCGAACTATCCTGATTGTCCCCAACAAGCACCGGCGACTCGTCGCAGCTTAAGGAGGTGGTTCGCATGAAAGTTCTCGTTCAGCCGCGTGATCAGGGCGGCGAATGCCTGTGGCAGGTACGACTGGATCAACATTGCGTGAGTTTTCGCAGCGAAGAGGAGGCCCGCCAGTTCGCCGCCAGGCTGGAAGCCCGCTTGCGCGCGCCACACAAGCTGCCCGACTGGCCCGTGCAGCGTCAGGCGGGCTGAATCTCAGCCTTGATTGCGATGTCGTAGGGTGCGCTGGCGCAGCGAAAAAACGGGCTAGCCTCTGGAACGCACAGTGCACCCTACTTCTCGCCTGACGCCTGGCTGACCGGCATCAGGCGCAACGCCGGACTGCGCAGCATATCCAGCACGGTATCGACCAGCGCAGGCGCCTGCTGCGCGAGGTCGAAGTTGGGCACCAGCAACCAGTTGGACTCGATACCTTCCATATAGGCATGCAGACAGACGGCCGCCCGCGCGCAGTCCAGGTCGCTCGGCAACTGGCCCTTGTTGACCGCGTTGCTCAGCGCTTTGGCGATGCGCTGATCACACTCAATGCTCAGCGCCTGCATGCGCTCGCGCAGGCCGAGCAGCTCACCGGTGTATTCGCACTTGTAACGCAGGATGTCGTGGGTGCGGTGGGTCTGCGTCTCGCAGGCCAGGCGCGTCAGTGCTTTGATCAACAATTCACGCATGCAGCCCAGCGGGTCAGGCTCGTCCTCGCTCTCGCTGGCACGCGCCAGTTCCTCGAGCGGCAGGCGCAGACGTTCGAGCATGGCCTGGAACAGGTCGATCTTGTTCTCGAAATGCCAGTAGATGGCGCCACGGCTGACGCCAGCGGCTTTCGCCACTTCGGCCAGAGACGCATGCGAGACCCCCTGAGCATGGAACACCTGCTCGGCGGCATCGAGTATCAGCGCCCGCGTTGCTTGCGCCTCTGCCTTGGTTCGTCTAGCCATTACCTAACCCACTGTCGCATTGCCTGAAACGCTTCTTCAGTAGAAGCGGTCAGAAGTATGCAGACAGTCCCAGGCATTTACAAACATTCACGCTTGTAAGTATATTCTGCGTCATTGGTTCTCAACTCCCATCCCTTCGCCCGCCCGGGCCGCGTATCCGATAAACGAGGTTCTCTCAGATGCACAAGAAACCAGCCTTTGCCGCCTTGGTTTCCGCCATCGCCGTGGCAATGCTCACGCTCACCGGCTGCCAGGAAGACAGTACCCCGCAGGCCCAGCCAACCCCCGAGGTTGGTGTGGTCACGCTGCAGGCGCAACCCTATGCCCTGACCAGCGAAGTGCCAGGCCGTACCAGCGCCTATCGCATTGCCGAGGTGCGCCCACAGGTCAATGGCATCATCCAGAAGCGCCTGTTTACCGAGGGCAGCGAGGTCAAGGCGGGGCAGCAGTTGTATCAGATCGACCCGGCCACCTACGAGGCTGCCTACAAGAGCGCCCAGGCCACGCTGTTGTCCGCCAAGTCACTGGCTGATCGCTACAAGCTGCTGGTCAATGACAAGGCCGTCAGCCAGCAGGCCTACGACGAGGCCCGCGCGGCCAGCCTGCAGGCCGATGCCGCCCTGGAGCAGGCGCGTATCGATCTGCGCTACACCAGAGTGATGGCGCCGATCAGCGGCCGTATCGGCCGTTCCGCCGTGACCGAAGGTGCGCTGGTGAGCAACGGCCAGGCGAGCGCCATGGCCACCATTCAGCAGCTCGACCCGATCTACGTCGACGTCACCCAGTCGAGCAAGGAACTGCTGCGCCTGCGCCGCGACCTGGCCGAAGGACGTTTGCAGAAGGCCAGCGACAGCGCCGCCAAGGTCGCGCTGAAGCTGGAGGACGGCAGCCGCTACGCGCATGAAGGCACGCTGGAGTTCTCCGAAGTCGCAGTGGACGAAAGTACCGGTTCGGTGACCCTGCGCGCGGTATTCCCCAACCCAGATCACCTGCTGCTGCCGGGCATGTTCGTGCACGCCGAGCTGCTGTCGGGGGTCAAGGAAAACGCCATCCTCGCCCCGCAGCAGGGTGTGACCCGCAACCAGCGTGGTGAGCCGACGGCGATGGTGGTCAATGCCGAAAACAAGGTGGAGCAGCGTGTACTCAAGGCCGACCGCACCGCCGGCAATGCCTGGCTGGTCGAGGATGGCCTGAAGGACGGCGACCGCCTGATCACCGAAGGCCTGCAGTTCGTGCGGCCGGGTGCCGAGGTCAGGGCCGTGCCGGCCAGCAACGTCAAGACCGAACAGCCTGACCAGGGCACCGAACCAGCCAACGGCCAGGACTAACGGAGAAACACTGAATGTCCAGATTCTTTATCGACCGGCCGATCTTCGCCTGGGTGATCGCCCTGGTGATCATGCTGGCGGGTGGCCTGTCCATCCTCAAGCTGCCGATCAACCAGTATCCAAGCATCGCACCACCCGCCGTTTCCATCCAGGTCAGCTACCCGGGCGCCTCCGCGCAGACGGTGCAGGACACCGTGGTGCAGGTGATCGAGCAGCAGCTCAACGGTATCGACGGCCTGCGCTATGTCAGCTCGGCCAGCAACTCCGACGGCAGCATGGAGATCATCGTTACCTTCGAACAGGGGGTGAACCCGGATATCGCCCAGGTTCAGGTGCAGAACAAGCTGCAACTGGCGACACCGTTGCTACCGCAGGAAGTCCAGCAACAGGGCATCCGTGTGACCAAGTCGGTGAGCAACTTCCTCATGATCATCGGCGTGGTGTCGAAAGACGGCAGCATGACCCGTGAAGACCTGTCGGACTACATCGTCTCCAACCTGCAGGACCCGATTTCGCGGACCAAGGGCGTCGGTGATTTCCAGGTGTTCGGCGCGCAGTACGCCATGCGCATCTGGCTCGACCCGACCAAGCTCAACAGCTTCCAGCTGACCCCGGTTGACGTGCGCAGCGCCATCCAGGCGCAGAACGTGCAGATTTCCTCCGGCCAGTTCGGCGGGCTGCCGGCGTCGCCGGGCAATCAGCTCAACGCCACCATCATCGGCAAGACCCGCCTGCAGACCCCGGAAGAGTTCCGCAAGATTCTGCTCAAGGTGCAGGCCGATGGCTCCCAGGTGCGCCTGGGTGATGTCGCCAAGGTCGAGCTGGGCGGTGAAAACTACGCCATCAACGCGCAGTTCAATGGCCTGCCGGCCTCCGGTCTGGCGATTCGCCTGGCCACCGGTGCCAACGCCCTGGACACGGCCAAGGCAGTGCGTGAAACCATCGCCAATCTCGAGCCGTTCTTCCCGGCCGGCATGGAAGTGGTCTTCCCCTACGACACCACACCGGTGATCTCGGCTTCCATCGAAGGGGTGGTACAGACCCTGTTCGAGGCCATCGTGCTGGTGTTCCTGGTGATGTTCCTGTTCCTGCAGAACCTGCGCGCCACCATCATCCCGACCATGGCGGTGCCGGTGGTACTACTCGGGACCTTCGGCATACTTGCCGCGTTCGGTTTCTCCATCAATACCCTGACCATGTTCGCCATGGTCCTGGCCATCGGCCTGCTGGTGGACGACGCCATCGTGGTGGTGGAGAACGTCGAGCGGGTGATGCGCGAGGAAGGCCTGTCACCCAAGGAAGCGACCAAGAAATCCATGGGGCAGATTCAGGGCGCGCTGGTGGGTATCGGCCTGGTGCTGTCGGCGGTGTTCCTGCCGATGGCCTTCTTCGGCGGCTCCACCGGGGTCATCTACCGGCAATTCTCCATCACCATCGTCTCGGCCATGGCCCTGTCGGTGCTGGTGGCGCTGATCTTCACGCCGGCGCTGTGCGCTACCCTGCTCAAACCCATCGACAGCGACCACCACGAGGCCAAGCGCGGCTTCTTCGGCTGGTTCAACCGTACCTTCGACCGCGGCAGCAATGCCTATCAGCGCGGCGTGGCGGGCATGCTCAAGCGCAAGACACCGTACCTGATTCTGTACCTGGTGATCGTCGCGATCATGGCCTGGATGTTCACCCGCATTCCCACCGCGTTCCTCCCCGAGGAAGACCAGGGCGTGCTGTTCGCCCAGGTGCAGACGCCGTCCGGCTCCAGTGCCGAGCGCACCCAGGTGGTGGTCGACGAGATGCGCCAGTACCTGCTGGAAGAGGAAGCCAGCACGGTTCAATCGGTGTTCACCGTCACCGGCTTCAACTTCGCCGGCCGCGGTCAGAGCTCCGGTTTGGCCTTCATCATGCTCAAGCCCTGGGGTGAACGTCCCGGCGCCGAGAATGGCGTAGCCGCACTGGCGCAACGGGCGCAGATGCACTTCTTCAGCTTCCGCGATGCCCTGGTATTCGCCTTTGCCCCGCCGGCGGTGATGGAGATGGGTAACGCTACCGGCTTCAACTTCTTCCTGCAGGATCAGGCGGGTGTTGGCCACCAGGTGATGAACGAGGCACGTGACAAGTTCCTGCAACTGGCCAACCAGCACCCGGTACTCGACAGCGTGCGCGCCAACGGCCTGCGTGACGAAGCGCAGTACCAGCTGCTGATCGACGACGAGCGCGCCCGCGCCCTCGGCCTGTCGCTGGCGGACATCAACAGCACCCTGTCGATCGCCTGGGGTGCCAGTTACGTCAACGACTTCATCGACCGCGGTCGAGTGAAGAAGGTCTACCTGCAGGGCGTGGCCGACGCACGCATGGCCCCGGAAGACCTGAACAAGTGGTATGTGCGCAACGACCAGGGCCGCATGGTGCCGTTCAGCGCCTTCGCCAGTGGCGAGTGGACTTACGGCCCGCCCAAGCTGGCGCGCTATAACGGCGTGTCGGCGGTGGAAATCCTCGGTGCGCCGGCGCCCGGCTACAGCACCGGTGATGCCATGGCTGCCGTCGAGGAAATCGCCAAGCAGCTACCACAGGGCGTCGGCTATTCGTGGACTGGCCTGTCCTACGAGGAGCGCCTGGCCGGCTCGCAGACCACGGCATTGTTCGTGATCTCGGCCATCGTCGTGTTCCTCTGCCTGGCAGCGCTGTACGAGAGCTGGTCGATCCCGTTCTCGGTGATGCTGGTGGTGCCGCTGGGGATCATCGGCGCGCTGCTGTTCACCGAGCTGCGCGGGCTGTCCAACGACGTGTTCTTCAAGGTCGGCCTGCTCACCACCATTGGTCTGTCGGCGCGTAACGCGATCCTTATCGTCGAGTTTGCCAAGGCGCAGTACGAACAGGGCATGACCTTCGCTGAAGCCGCCATCGAAGCCTGCCGCATGCGTCTGCGTCCGATCATCATGACCTCGCTGGCGTTCATCCTCGGCTGTCTGCCGCTTGCCATCGCCAGTGGCGCCGGCGCGGGCAGCAAGCATGCCATCGGTACCGGGGTGATCGGCGGCATGCTCAGCGCGATGGTGCTGGCGATCTTCTGGATTCCGCTGTTCTACGTAGTGGTCTGCTCGATTTTCGAGAAGAAGCGCCCCGAGCCGGCCAGTGAAAAAGAGAAGGAGGCACTGCAATGAGGCAGTCCCTGTTGTCCCTCGCCGTGGCAGCCGCTCTGCTCAGCGGCTGCAGCCTGATTCCCGACTATGAACGCCCTGACGCTCCGGTGGCAGCAGACTGGCCACAAGGCGAAGCCTATGGCAGCGCCGCCAGTGAAGGCAGCCGTGCAGCAGCAGACCTGCAATGGCGCGAGTTCTTCCGCGACCCGGCACTGCAACAACTGGTGCAGGTGGCACTGGAAAACAACCGCGACCTGCGCGTCGCCGCGCTGAACGTCGAGGCCTACCGCGCGCTGTACCGTATCCAGCGCGCCGACCTGCTGCCTTCGGTCTCCGCCGATGGCGCCGGCACTCGCCAGCGCCTGCCAGCCGACCTGAGCCAGACCGGTGAAGCCCGCACCAGCGGTCAGTACAGCGCGACCCTGGGCGTCAACGCCTGGGAGCTGGATTTCTTCGGCCGTATCCGCAGCCTCAGCGAGCAGGCCCTGCAGCAGTACCTGGCCACCGAGCAGGCCGCGCGCAGCACGCAGATCAGCCTGGTCGCCAGCGTCGCCAACGCCTACCTGCAATGGCAGGCGGATCAGGCGCTGCTGCAACTGACCCAGGACACCCTGAAGACCTTCGAGGAAAGCTACCAGCTGACCCAACGCAGCTTTGACGTCGGTGTCGCCGATGCCCTGGCCCTGAGCCAGGCACGCAGCTCGGTGGACAGTGCGCGCGTCAGCCTGGCGCAATACCAGCGTCTGGTCGCGCAGGATCGCAACGCACTGACCCAGTTGCTCGGCACCGGCCTGCCGGCCGACCTGCCGCAAGGCCTGGCCTTGAACGCCGAACTGCTGGAGCAGGTACCGGCCGGTCTGCCCGCCGACCTGCTGCAGCGTCGCCCTGACCTGCTGCAGGCCGAGTACCAGCTCAAGGCCGCCAACGCCAACATCGGTGCGGCGCGCGCGGCGTTCTTCCCCAGCATCAGCCTGACCGCCAATGCCGGCACCGCCAGCAGCCAGTTGTCCGGTCTGTTCGACAGCGGCTCGGGCACCTGGCTGTTCCAGCCGCAGATCAGCCTGCCAATCTTCAACGCCGGCCGTCTGCGCGCCAACCTCGACTACGCCGAGTTGCAGAGCGATATCCAGGTCGCGCAGTACGAGAAAGCCATCCAGGTGGCCTTCCAGGAAGTCGCTGACCGCCTGGCTGCGCGCACCACCTACCGCCAGCAACTGGACGCCCAGCGCGCTCTGCTGGAAACCACCGAGACCTATTACGACCTGGCCGAACGCCGTTACCGCACCGGCGTGGACAGCTACCTGACCCTGCTCGACGCCCAACGTCAGCTGTTCAGCGTGCGCCAGCAACTGATCGCCGACCGCCTGGCCCAGCTCAGCAGTGAAGTGGAGCTGTACAAGGCCCTGGGTGGTGGCTGGAGCAATACGGGGAGCAACGCCCCACAAGGTTGACTGCGCGTAACCTGCTTCAAGGACGACCTTATCCAACGCGCCGCCCCCGCAGTCTTTGCGGGGGCGTTTTTTTGTGGGAGTTCTGACGGACTGACGCCGCACCGTAGCCCGGATGAAATCCGGGACCCTGAGGCTTGGCGATAGCTGTATGGCGGCAATTCGGATGCGGCCTGAAGTTCGCTTTCGCGAATGAATTCGCTCCTACAGAACCTGAAGCCGCCTTATTCAGTGGCAGACACCCGAGGCCTCAGAGAACGTTGAAGGCGACTGCTGCGCAGTGCCCTCTCTGTAGGAGCGAATTCATTCGCGATCCGCTCGCCCCGATTTCGCCCTAAGAGCGCCGTGCCGCCACTCAGGCCAACGCAGCCAGCAGCTGCGCACAATCCTGCGCATGCAACTCGGTCAACTCCGGCCAGGGGTTGTCCGGCAGGTTGACCAGCACGCTGCGCGCACCGGCAGCCTGGGCGCATTCCAGGTCGAAGCGGTAGTCGCCGACCATCACCAGTTCCTGCGGCTTGACCGCCCAGCGCTCGGCCAGGTGCAGCAAACCGCCCGGGTGCGGTTTGGGCGGCGCCTCGTCGCGGCCAAGGATATCGGCCGTGGCAAAGCAGTCATCCAGGCCAATTGCCTGCAGGGTCAGCAACGCCAGCGGGTGAGCATTGCGGGTAAGAATGCCAAGCTGGCAGCCGCGCTCGCACAGCGCCCTCACCAGCTCGATGGCCCCTGGTGCCGGGCGTGAGGCCACCGCCAGTTCGCGCTCATGCTCCAGCAGCCAGGCATGTTTGGCGGCGGCCTCATCCGCCGGTAGCGCGGCCAGGTGATGGAGGATGTCGTCCTCTTCGGGGATGTCCAGGGCACGCTTGATCGCGACAAAATCATGCACCGCCAGGGTCAGGGTGCCGTCCATGTCGAACACCCAGTGACGTGCTTCGCGCAGTACCTTCACTTCCAGTCCTCGCGCACGCGCGTCAGCCCCTCCTGAGCCACCGACGCGACCAGCTCGCCCTGGCGGTTGTAGATGCTGGCACGGGAGAAGCCGCGGGCATTGCCGGCCCAGGGGCTGTCCATGGCGTACAGCAGCCAGTCGTCCATGCGCAGGTTGCGGTGGAACCACAGCGAGTGGTCGAGACTCGCCACCTGCATGAACTTCTGGAACACCGACACGCCATGCGGCTGCATCGAGGTGGTCAGCAGGTTGAAATCGCTGGCGTAAGCCAGCAGGTACTTGTGCAGTTGCGGGTCGTCCGGCAGCTCGCCGGCAGCGCGGAACCACACGTACTTGACCGGCTCGCAGGGCTGCGGGGCGAAGGGGTTGATCAGGGTGACCGGGCGGATCTCGATGGGCTTGTCGCTGATCGCACGCTCGCGCATGCGCTCGGGAATCATCGGCGCCACCATGCGCGCCAGCTCGGTTTCCGATTTCAGGTTCTCGGGGCCGGGGACATCCGGCATCTCGCTCTGATGGTGAAAGCCTTCCTCGTCGTACTGAAACGAGGCACTGCAGAAGAAGATCGGCTTGCCCTTCTGCACCGCCACCACGCGGCGTGTGCTGAAGCTGCCGCCATCGCGGGTGCGCTCGACCTGATAGACCACCGGCAGGCTGGCATCGCCAGGGCGCAGGAAGTAGCCGTGCATGGAATGCACGTGACGCGCTTCCTCGACCGTCTGGCTGGCAGCGGAGATGCACTGGCCAAGCACCTGGCCGCCGAACAGCTGGCGAAAACCAAGATCCTGGCTGCGGCCACGGAACAGGTTTTCCTCGATCTGCTCCAGGCTGAGCAGCGCCACCAGATCATCGAGAACCTGAGTCATGGGGTGTCATCTCCTTGCATGGGGGTATACGCAATTGCGGGTAGGCCGGCAGCGATGTCAGGCGTTCATCCCAAACGGCGCGGCCAAGGGTGAAATGGTAAAGACTTTGCAGCCCGCTGTCGGCATCTCCGAGCAATTCGCGCAAAGCATCGTCGAAATAGCAGCCGATGCCCGTACCGGAAAGCCCTGCCGCTTCGGCTTCCAGATAGAGCAACTGACCAATCTGGCCACATTCCCAGTAGAGCCGTGGATAACGCCAGGCGCCATCCGCCACGGCGCCCTCCACCCGTGCCAGCATGGACAAGGCCACGCAGCCGTCGGCAGCGATGTCCTGGCCGCAGCTGAGAAACCCCGCCAGGCCACGCGCATCGCCTTCAAGCAGACGATATAGCGGGAGGTCAACATCCACCCGCTGCCACAGGTAATCCTCGCGCAGCGGCTGCACGCCGCTGCCCGTGCGGTCCAGCCAGTAGAGGCCAGGCACCAGGCCCTGCACACGATGGACGAACAGCAGCAGGTCGATCTCGCTCGGCTCACCGGTCACGGCGAACGACACTGGCGATTGCGCCGGCATCAGGCGGCGCAGCCAGGCCAGCAACAGTGCAGCCTGAATACCGCTGCGGCCGTCCATGCTCTGCGCGCTGCGTCGGCGATGCAGGATCGGTCTGAGCGGCAGGCCGGGGTTGTCATTGCGAACGCCGGCAACATCTACGCTCCATTCGGCGAGGGGCCGCGCTGGCGCCCGGCACAGCCCATGCACACGCTGCAACTCGGGCCAGTGGCGATATACGCGCGACAGGCGATTGGGCGCGCCCATCCGCTCGAGTCGCGCCAGCGCCGTTAACAGGGCTTCGGGCAGCGCAAATTCCATCGTTTGCTTCGGGCCTATCCACAGCAGGCAGTCGCCGTGTTCGGCCTCGTGAAAATTTTCTCCATCCAGCCCCAGCAGGCCGTCCAGACGTGCTTCGACCACGCCCTGCAGCATGCGCACTTGCCAGCCCTGCACACCGGCAGCGATGGCCAACGCCGCCAGGGCGTGCCCCAGGTCGTGCTGGCAGTAGCGGTAGGCGCGCTCGCCATACTTCCAGGCCTCGCGCCAGGCGATGCTGCTAAGCCCTAGGAGAAAACCGCCGTGAGGCAGGCAGTCGGCAAGTTGCCGGCCAAGCGGCGACGGCAGCTCACTGCGTACCTCCAGGGCATGGACATCCGGCGCGTAGTGGACCAACACCCCGTCATCCTCGACCGCACCAGGCGGCAGCAACAGGTAGGCCTCTGTCGGGTGCAGATTGCCGGACGACGGGTTGACCCGCAGCGCCCAGCGACTGCCGCCAGCCTCCTTCCAGGCGGAAATGGCCAGGCTGTCGTACAGCAGTTGCGAGATGCTGACGCGACTCAGTGGCGCGGGCGATGTCTGCGGCCCGGCGAAAGCCGTGTCGTACGCCGGCCCCTCTTCCAGCGGGCGGTGGTACAGCTCGATCAACCGGGCACCCTCGTAGCGACGAAACGGCGCCGGCTGAGTCGCCCAATCCAACTGCCCCGGCCCTGGCGCGAAACGCTCGGGGGCGTGTTTGCTGAGCTGGTGATAGGCGAGCACATTCTTCATCGCCCGGCCTCCCACTGCTCGCGGCGAATGCGATAGAGCACATGCGGTTGCAAGGGATGGCCGGCCGGCACGCGCGGATGGAGAAAGTCGGCAGCCGCGTCACGCTGCATGCCGATGCTGCGCATAACCGCCTGCGACGGCAGATTGGCCGGCACGGTGAAGCTCAATACCTCGTCCAGCGCAAGGCGTTCGAAGGCCACGGCCAATGACGCGCGCGCCGCCTCGCTGGCATAGCCCTGACGCCAATGGGCGCGCGCCAGGCGCCAGCCGACCTCCACAGCCGGCACGAACGGCGCATCGAAGCCGACGTGTGCCAGGCCCGTGACACCGATCACCTCGCCCGTATCGCGCCGCTCCAGCGCCCAGAAGCCAAAGCCGTGCTCAGCGAAATGCGCCCGGATGCGCGCCAGCAGTTGTGCGCTCTGCTCCGCGTCCAGAGGCGACGGGAAATGGCGCATCACCTCGGCGTCGGCATTGAGTGCGATCAGCGCCGGCAGGTCACTGTCGCGCCAGGCACGCAGCAAGAGGCGCTCGGTGCAGGTTTCGATCAGGGGCATGGCGATTGTCTCGATTGGCTGCGACCATAATGTCTCGACTCGATGAGCACCCATTGTATGCCGCTACCGCTGGTCTACCACGAGGATTACAGCCCGCCTTTCCCGGCCGGGCATCGTTTCCCCATGGAGAAATTCCGCCTGCTGCGCGATCACCTGGTCGATAGCGGCCTGACCACCGATGCCGAGCTACAGCGTCCCGAGTTGTGCCCGGCGGAGATCCTCGCCCTGGTGCATTGCCCGGACTATATCGCCCGCTATATGGCTGGCGAGCTTTCCTACGAGGACCAACGCCGCCTTGGCCTGCCCTGGAGCGATGCCCTTGCCCGACGCACCGTGCGCGCCGTGGGCGGCTCGCTGCTGACCGCCGAACTGGCCCTGCGTCATGGCCTGGCCTGCCACCTGGCTGGCGGCACGCACCATGCGCATTACGACTTTCCGTCAGGATTCTGCATCTTCAACGACCTCGCGGTGATCGCCCGCTATCTGCTCGAAGCCGGCCGCGTGCACCGGGTACTGATCTTCGACTGCGACGTGCATCAGGGCGACGGCACCGCGCGGCTGCTGGAGAACGAGCCGGACGCGGTTACCGTGTCGCTGCATTGCGAACAGAACTTCCCGGCGCGCAAGGCGCAGAGCGACTGGGATATTCCCCTACCACGCGGCATGGGCGATGAGGATTACCTGAAAGTGGTGGACGACATCCTCAACTACCTGCTGCCAATCTACCAACCGGACCTGGTGCTCTACGACGCCGGCGTCGACGTGCACAAGGACGATGCCCTGGGCTACCTGCAACTTACCGACGCCGGCCTCGCCGCCCGCGACGAAGCAGTGCTGCAGCATTGTCTGGGCCGCGACATCCCGGTACTAGGTGTGATCGGCGGCGGCTACTCCAAGGACCACGCCGTCCTCGCCCGCCGCCACGGCATCCTGCATCACAGCGCGGCGAAGGTGTGGGCGGCACGTGGGTTGGGCTAGACGCCCGTAGGGCGGGTGAAACCCGCCAATTCGCTGGTGGCGGGTTGCACCCGCCCTACATGCCCCTGACGATCAGCCGGCCTGCACCTTGTCCAAAGCCTGCTCCAGCGTCGCCACGGTACGTTCGATGTTGCCCAGTTTGTCCAGGCCGAACAGGCCCAAGCGGAAGGTCTGGAAGTCCGCCGGCTCGTCGCATTGCAGCGGTACGCCAGCGGCGATCTGCAGGCCGATGGCGGCGAACTTGGCACCGGTTTTGATCTGCGCGTCGTCGGTGTAGCAGACCACTACCCCTGGCGCTTCAAAGCCCTTGGCGGCGACGCTCTTGAAGCCGCGCGCCGCCAGCAGAGCTCGCACCCGGTCACCGAGTTCCTGCTGTTGCTCGCGAACCTTGGCGAAACCGAGGGCCTTGGCCTCCAGCATGGCATCGCGGAAACGCGCCAGGGCGTCGCTGGGCATGGTGGCGTGGTAGGCGTGGCCGCCCTGCTCGTAGGCCTGCATGATCTGCAGCCACTTCTTCAGGTCGCAGGCGAAGCTGCTGCTCTGAGTTGCCTCGACGCGCGCCTGGGCCGCTTCGCTCAGCATCACCAGGGCGCAGCACGGCGAGGCGCTCCAGCCCTTCTGCGGCGCGCTGATCAGCACGTCGATACCGCAAGCCTGCATGTCCACCCAGAGGGTGCCGGAGGCGATGCAGTCGAGCACGAACAGGCCGCCGACGGCGTGCACCGCATCGCTCACCGCACGCAGGTAATCGTCCGGCAGGATCATGCCCGAGGAGGTTTCCACGTGCGGGGCGAACACCACCTGCGGTTTTTCGGCGGCGATGGTGGCCAGCACTTCGTCCAGTGGCGCCGGAGCGAAGGCGGCCTGCGGGCCGTCGGCGACCGGGCGTGCCTTGAGTACCTGCGCCGCGGCGGGAATCCGGCCCATGTCGAAGATCTGCGTCCAGCGGTAGCTGAACCAGCCGTTGCGGATCACCAGGCACTTCTGCTCGGTTGCCAACTGACGCGCCACCGCTTCCATGCCGTAGGTGCCGCTGCCCGGCACCACTGCCACGGCATGGGCGTTGTAGACCTGCTTGAGAGTGGCGGAGATATCGCGCATCACACCCTGGAACGACTGCGACATGTGGTTCAGCGAGCGGTCGGTGTAGACCACCGAATATTCGATCAGGCCATCAGGATCGATGTCAGGGCAGATCTGGGACATAACGGGCTCCAGCCAATAAGGTTCGACCAGAACCTGCCCGAACCCCGGGCAAATGACAAGCCCAGGGAGCACTCGGGTAGAATACGCAGCCTTTCTCGGACCATCCTGCCACCATGACCACAGCTACCAAGCCCAACGCCCATCACGTTGCCATTATCGGCGGCGGCCCTGCCGGGCTGATGGCTGCCGAGATGCTGGCGCAAGGCGGCATGCGCGTGGAGCTGTTCGACGCCATGCCCTCGGTGGGGCGCAAGTTCCTGCTGGCGGGCGTCGGCGGCATGAACATCACCCACTCCGAGCCCAAGGATGCCTTCATCGGCCGCTACGGCGAAAGCCAGGCCGAAGTGGCGGCGCTGCTGCGCGAGTTCGATGCCGAAGCCCTGCGCGAATGGATTCACGGGCTGGGTATCGACACCTTCGTCGGCACCTCCGGGCGCGTGTTCCCCAGCGACATGAAGGCCGCGCCACTGCTGCGCGCCTGGCTGCGCCGCCTGCGCGAGCTGGGCGTGACGATTCATACGCGCAGCCGCTGGCTGGGCTGGAACGAAGATGGCAGCCTGCGCATCGCCGGGCCGGACAGCGAACGCGCCGTGGTCAGCGATGCCTGCCTGCTGGCACTGGGTGGTGGCAGTTGGGCGCGCCTGGGCTCCGACGGCGCCTGGGTGCCCCTGCTGCAGGCGCGCGGCATCGAAGTGGCGGCGTTGAAACCGAGCAACTGCGGTTTCGAGGTCGCCGGCTGGAGCGACTACTTGCGCGAGAAATTCGCCGGCGCGCCACTGAAGAACGTCGCCCTCGGCCTGGCGGATCAGCCCGCACGTATCGGCGAGTTCGTGCTGACGGCGGGCGGCATCGAAGGCAGCCTGGTGTACGCCTTTTCCGCCGAGATCCGTCGCGCCATCGAGGCCGACGGCCAGGCCGTGATCAGCCTCGACCTGCTGCCACAGATGCCACTGGCCAAGCTGCAACAAGCGCTGGCCAAGCCGCGCGGCAAGCACTCGATGGCCAAGCACCTGCACCGCCAGGCCGGTCTCGACGGTGTGAAGGCTGCGCTGCTGCGCGAGCTGGCACCTGCTGCTGCCTTTGCCGAGCCGGCCGATCTGGCGCCCTGGATCAAGGCGCTGCCGATTACCCTGTTGCGCCCCAGGCCGCTGGATGAGGCGATCAGCAGCGCCGGCGGCGTGCCATTCGCGGCGCTGGATTACGGTCTGATGATCAAGTCGCTGCCCGGCGTGTTCTGCGCCGGCGAAATGCTCGACTGGGAAGCACCCACCGGCGGCTACCTGCTCACCGCCTGCTTCGCCAGTGGGCGGGTGGCGGCACAGGGCATACTCGGCTGGTTGCATCCGGGCCATAGCTGAAAACCGCTGTGACGCCACGCAGGCTGCGGCTATGCTCAATCTCAGCGCCTCCCACACAGGTAATTTGCTGCGGTGATCCCTCTGCTGATCTGCGACGACTCCAATATGGCGCGCAAGCAATTGATCCGCGCGCTGCCGGCTGAATGGCCGGTCACCCTCAGCCAGGCCACCAACGGCGAGGAAGCACTGGCATTGATCCGCCAGGGACAGGGTCAGGTCATGCTGCTCGACCTGACCATGCCGGTGCTCGACGGTTACCAGACCCTGGCCGCTTTGCGCGCCGAAGGGCTCAGCAGCCAGGTCATCGTGGTCTCCGGCGACGTTCAGGAAGAAGCCGTGCGCCGTGTGCGTGAACTTGGCGCCCTGGCCTTCATCAAGAAACCCGCCGACCCCGAGATTCTGCGCCAGACGCTGATCGAACTGGGCCTGTTCAACCCGCAGGACACGCCAGCGGCGCAGGCCCAGGCGGTGGCATTGTCGGACCTGAAAGTCAGCTTCCGCGATGCCCTGCGCGAAGTCAGCAACGTTGCCATGGGCCGCGCCGCCGCACTGCTGGCCAAGGTGCTGGGTGTATTCGTGCAATTGCCGGTGCCGCAGGTGAACATCTTCGAAGTCAGCGAATTGCACATGACCCTGCTCGACGCCCAGCGCGGCGAACGTTTCAGCGCCATTTGCCAGGGTTTCATCGGCGAGGCCATCGCCGGCGAAGCCCTGCTGCTGTTCCACGACTCGGAAGTGGAGGACATGGCGCGCTTGCTCGGCTGGCAGCCGAAGAACGAAGCGCAAACCTCGGAGATGCTCCTGGATCTGGCCAGCATCCTGATCGGCGCCTGCCTCGCCGGTATCGCCGAGCAGCTCGACCTGCGTTTCTCCCAGGGCCACCCGCAACTACTGGGCCAGCATGCCAGCCTAGACCAGATCATCCAGGTCAACCGTCAACGTTGGCGCAAGACCCTGGCCGTTGAGATCAGCTACAGCCTGGAGGGCCACGCCATCCATTTCGACCTGCTGCTGTTGTTCACCGAAGACTCGATCAAGCGCCTGACCGCCAAGATCGGCTACCTGATGGAGTGAGACGATGCCCGCGCAGATCGATATCAAGGAAGTCCACTGGCTGCTCGACATCGTGCAATGCATCGACGTCGGCGTGGTGGTGCTCGACCGCCAGTACCGCGTCGAGGTGTGGAACGCCTTCATGGAAAACCACTCCGGGCTTGGCCCGGACCAGGTGCAGGGCCGCTCGCTGTTCGAGCTGTTCCCCGACATCGACCGGCCCTGGCTGGAGCGCAAGGTGGAAAACGTGGTGCAACTGGGCACCCGCGCCTTCAGCCTGTGGCAGCAACGTCCGTACCTGATGCGCTTCAAGAGTTACCAACCGATTACCGGCCAGGCCGACTTCATGTATCAGAACGTCACCCTGTTGCCGCTGGCGGGCCAGCCGGTGGAGCATGTGTGCCTGGTGATCTATGACATGACGGCGGCTGCCGTGGCCGCACAGGCTTGACCCGCTATGCCTTAGGGTGCGCCGTGCGCACCAGCCAACCTCTTCTGAGTTCGGTGCGCATGGCGCACCCTACTTTTTTCCGCCCTTGGGCTTGCTGCCGAAGCTCGGCACCTTGCGCACCGCCTTGGCTTTGGGCTTGGCGTCCTCTTCCTCGAACCAGCGGCCGAGGTGGATATTGCCCTTGCCCGCCGGCTTGGCGGCACCGGGAATCAGTTTCTGCTTGGGCTTCTTCGGTTTTTTCAGGACCTGGCCACCCACCGCCGTCTGCGGTACGCGGTGATCTGGAATGAAGTCCGGCTCGTCGACACGCTTGATCAACTGCTGGGTCAGGTTCTCGATCGCCGCCAGTTGATCCACCTCGTCGGCGCAGACCAGGGAGATCGCCTCGCCCGTGCTACCGGCGCGGCCGGTTCGGCCGATGCGGTGCACGTAGTCCTCGGCGTTAATCGGCAGGTCGAGGTTGACCACCAGCGGCAGGTCATCGATATCCAGGCCGCGCGCGGCCACATCGGTGGCCACCAGTATCTGCACCTCACCCGCCTTGAAGCGCTCCAGTGCGCGCAGGCGACTCGGCTGTGGCTTGTCGCCGTGGATCGAGTCGGCAGCCACGCCCATGGCCAGCAGCTCCTGTTCGAGCTGGTCGACGCCCTTGCGGGTCTTGGCGAAGACCAGCACCTGGCCCCAGCGTTTTTCCTGCAGCAGATGCAGGAACAGCTCGCTCTTGCGCTTCTTGTCCACCGGGATCAGCCACTGCTTGACCGTCTTGGCGGCGGCGTTGCGCGGGCTCACTTCCACCGATAGCGGGTCACGCAGCAACTCGCCAGCCATCTGCCGAATGGCATCGGAGAAGGTGGCGGAGAACAGCAAAGTCTGGCGCTTTTTCGGCAGCGCGCTGAACAGCTCATCCAGCTCGCGGGCAAAACCCAGGTCGAGCATGCGGTCGGCTTCATCCAGCACCAGGGTCTGCAGTTGGGAGAACTTCACGGCGTTCTGTCGATACAGGTCGAGCAACCGACCTGGCGTGGCCACCAGCACGTCGACACCCTTGCGCAGCTTCATCATCTGCGGGTTGATGCTGACCCCGCCATACACCGCGTAGCTGCTCAAAGGCAGATGCTGGCCGTAGCTCAGAAAGCTCTGCAGCACCTGCTCGGCAAGCTCGCGAGTCGGAGTCAGCACCAGCGCACGCACGCTGTTGCTGGTGACCTGCGGGCCTTCCAGGGTCAGGCGTTGTAGCACCGGCAGAGCAAAACCGGCGGTCTTGCCGGTGCCGGTCTGCGCGGCAGCCATCAGGTCGCGGCCCTTGAGCACAGCGGGAATGGCCTGGCTCTGCACCGGGGTCGGCGTCTGGTAGTCGAGGTCAGCAAGGGTGCGCAGCAGCGGCTCGATCAAACCGAGGGAAGCGAAGGTCATGGAGGGTAACCGCAGGAAGTAGAAGAACTGGCGGGTAGTTTACCCGTTCACACCTGCCGTAGGAGAGGCTGGGCGGCATTCCACTTCAGCCGCGAAATTGCCCGGCAAGCTACCAAACCGTGGGAGAGGCTTTAGCCGCGACAGTGATGCTCGTTGCTGAAGATTCGCCCACGCAATTCCACAGCACTTCGCGGCTGAAGTGGAATGCCGCCCAGCCGCTCCTACAGATACGAGGCAAACTCAGCTGGCGGTGGCCAGCAACGCCCGCACCTTGGCCGCCGAAAGGTTCTGCAACTGGCAAAGAAAGGCATGATCGGCCTGGTGCCGGCCATGGCGCTCACGCAGCAGGCCGAACAGGTGCAACGTCAGGTTCGCGGCCATCTCGGCATCGGCCAGCGCGCGGTGGGCACGACCGGTGTCAGGCAAGCCGGCCCAGGCGTTGAGGTTGCCCAGTTTGTGGCTGGGCGCCTCCGGTAGCAGGCGCCGCGACAACAGCAGCGAGCAGGCGAAAGGCTGCAAGCGACGACGACGCACCCGAGCCAGTTCGGCGTCCCAGAACTTCTGGTCGAAAGAGGCATTGTGCGCCAGCAGCGGCCGCTCGCCGATGAAGTCGGCCACCTCGTTCATCACCTGATCGGAGGGCGGCGCCTTGCGCAGCATGGCGTTGCTGATGCCGGTGAGCTGCTCGATGAACGGCGGCACCCAGGCGCCACTGTTCATCAGACTCTGGTAGCGGTCTACGATGCGCCCGTCCTCGATGATCGCCACGCCGATTTCGGTGGCGCGCGCCTGGCTCGGCGATACGCCAGTGGTTTCGAAGTCGATGACGGCGATGGATTCCACGTAAAACCTCAGTTATTGCGTAGTAACAGTTCGCCCTCGATGGGCACGTACAGGCTGGCGGCGCGGATCAGCGACTGCGCCGTCAGCCCCGGCGCGCCGAAGGCGATGGCTTCGACGCCACGGCTGCGCACGCGTTCGAGCAGCAGGTCGAAATCGCCGTCACCGGAGGCCAGAACGATCTCGTCGACGCGCTCGATGGCGTCGAGCACGTCGATGGTGATGCCCACGTCCCAGTCGCCCTTGGCCGAGCCGTCGGCACGCTGGATATAGGGTTTGAGCTTCACGGTGAAACCCAGCTTGCGCAGGATCTGCTGAAACTGCTGCTGTTTGGCGTCACTCCGGTCGATAGCGTAGGCGTAGGCCTCGACGATCACGCCACGACGGCTGACCTCGGCCCACAGCACGCTGTAGTCGAAATGGCAGCCATGCACCTGGCGCACCGTGTAGTAGAGGTTCTGCACATCGGCGAATACGGCGATCTTCTTCACCTGGAGTCCTCGGGGGCGACGAAGGCGCCAGTATGCCAGAGCCGGGCGGCAGGCGCGCCCAGGGCTGGCCCGGGCGCGGCGCAGCCCCTATCCTTGGAGCCATGACGCCTCTCCAACAGCTGTGCCAGCGTAACCTCGATCTGCTCCAGAGCCAGGGAATCAGCCACCGCCTGGTCGAGCATGAGCCAGTGCTGGATTACCCCGCCGCCCATGCCGTGCGCCAGCGTTTCGGCCTGCGCGGTGTGGAGAGCAAGAGCCTGTTCCTGCGCAACGGTGCACAGCGCTACGCCATGCTGATCACCCTTGAAGGCGCCCGCGCCGACTGGGCCAGGCTCAAGACGCTGCTCGGCAGTCGCCCGCGCATCGCCAGCGACGAGGAGCTGATCGAGCAAACCGGCTGTGTTCCGATGTGCGCCTGCCCGTTCGGGCATGACGCCAGCATCACCCTGCTGATCGACCGCGCGGTGCTGGCCTGCGACTTTCTGCTGTATTCGCCCGGCCCGCCCGAACTGACCCTGGAAGTGCCCGGCGGCGAACTGCCGCGTCTGCTCAAGGCGCAGCCCAACGCGCAGCTGGAGTACCCTTGAACCTATCCCGGCAACCCGCCACAGTACGGGTGCCCTGACATTTGGTAACCCGTCGATGAGCCCACTTTCCGTTTTGCGTGACGCCTGGTTCTTCTCCAGCCACAACCTCGCCGCCATTGCCCGCCTGACCCTGCCGCTGTTGCTGCTCGAAGCCATCGCCCAGACGATCCTCGCCGCTCAGCTCGGCGAGGGCGCCAATCCAGCCTATGGCGTGCTGCTCGGCATACTCTTCTACCCGCTGTACGCCGCGCCGCTGATTCTCTTCCTGCATGCCCGCAGCATCGGCCAGACGCCCGGCAACGCGCAGCTGTTCGCCGCCGGCTTGCAGCTGTGGCCGACCTTCGCCCTGATGACCGGGCTGAGCACCCTGGCGATCATGCTCGGCCTGTCGTTGTTCATCGTGCCGGGCATCTGGATCATGATGCGCCTGGCCTTCTCCGAACTGATCCTGGTGCTGCGCCAGGAGCCACCGCTACGCGCACTGCAGGCCAGCTTCACGATGACCGAGGGGCGCTTCTGGCCGGTATTCGCCTGCCTGGCCAACGTGCTGGTACCGATGTGGCTGCTCGATTGGTGGACGCAGCCAAGCCAGAGCGACACCTTGCTGTGGGTGCTGCATCAGGCCGGCAACGGCTTCCTGCAACTGTTCGCCATCGTCGTGCTGTTCCGCCTGTTCATGCTGCTCGAACCGCAGCCAGCGGCGCACAGCGAGAACAGTGACTAGGCTTGCAGCTTTGGCCGCGTAAGGAGAGCGCCATGAGCGAAACGAACCCGAGCATCCTGTCCCACGTATCGATCGGTACCAATGACTTCGACGCCGCCAGCGCCTTCTACGCCAAGGTGCTGGCGACCCTCGGTTGCCGGGAGATCATGCGCCACCCCGGTGCGGTGGCCTTCGGCCGCGAGTACCCGGAGTTCTGGGTGCAGACACCAATCAACGGCCAACCCGCAACACTAGGCAACGGCAGCCACTTCGGCTTCGTCGCTCCGGACAAGGCCTCGGTGCATGCGTTTCACGAGGCGGCGTTGGCAGCCGGTGGCAAGGACGAAGGCCAGCCAGGGCCGCGCCCGGATTATGGCGAGCCCTACTACGGGTGTTTCGTCAGAGATCTCGACGGCCACAAGATCGAGGCTGCCTTCTGGGACGTGGAACTCATGCTGGTGGGTGCGGCGCAACACGAGCACGGCTGAGGTCGGCCTGGCCACCGCGGGCTGGTATCGCAGCGCGGCGTTGTCGTTCAGACAATGCCGGGCTAGCGTAGAAACGCGGCGAGCAGGCGTAGTAAGGCACTTCCAGATAGCGAATGTAGCGCTCCCGCTCGGGCGTCCTGGCCAGGCCGGTCATCAGGTCCGCAGAGCCCTATTCCAGCGCCGCCAGGCCTCGCGCCCAGGGCGCCCGCTGCACCTCGAAGTGCAGGCCGGTACGTCGTGACAACTCAGCGAGCAGATCGATATACAGCCCCTGCAACTGGCCATTCTCGTCTTCCATGCGAAAGGGTGGCCAAAGGTCGGTTATCACCCGCAAGGGCTCGGCTGCGCCGGCGCGGTACAGCGGCGCCAGCATCAACAGCACGAGCAGCCTGAGGCGCATCAGTGGCGCCCCGAACCCTGCGGCCGCAAGCCGGACAGGCGTGGCAACAGCACGCGCTCGAACAGCCTCGGGAAGAAGCGCGCCAGCACCCGCGCGCGCCAATCGACATTCGACAGCACCAACAGACGTCGGCGCTTTAGCGCCCCCTGGTAGATGGCCTCCGCTACATCCTGCGGCGAGGCGACCTTACCCATCGCCAGCGGTGCCTGTGCGGCCACCGAGCCGTCGCCAACCAAGGCGTTCTTGCGCAGATCGGTAGCGGTGAAACCGGGGCACACCAGCATCACATTGACTCCCGAACCTTTGAGTTCGTAGCGCAGCGTCTCGAACATGCCATGCAGCGCATGCTTGCTGGCGTTGTAGGCACTGCGATAGAGCAACGGCGCGATGCCCGACAGCGAGCTGAGCACGATGACCTGGCCGCTGCGGGCGATCAGGCTCGGCAGCGCCGCCTGGGTACAGTGCAGCGCACCGAAATAGTTGACCGCCATGACCCGCTGGAAGACCTCCAGGCTGGTCTCGGCGAACGTGCTGCGGTGGGTGATGCCGGCGTTGTTGACCAGCACGTCGATCCCACCGAAATGATCGACCGCCAACGCCACGGCGCGCTGCACGGCCCCAGCATCGGCGACGTCACAGAGCAGACCGAGCGCTTCGGCGTTGTGGTGATCGGCCAGGTGCTGCACCAGACTGTCCAGCGCCGCCTGATTGAGGTCGAGAATCACCAAGCGCGCGCCCGCCTGTGCCAGGCGCATGGCCAACGCCCGGCCAATGCCAGCGCAGCCACCGGTGATCAGCACCACTTTGCGGTCGAATACCTTGTTGGCAAATACCTTGCGATACATGCACGGCTCCCCAAAGCCCAGTGTTGGCGACGCTGCCAGTCAGCATCCCGCATGACGGCCGACGGCACGGCCTGTCGAACCTTTCAGCATGGTACTGCAGCCCCTGGCCGCTGTCCCTGGCGGGCGAAACGGAGCGGGAACCGCTTAGCACTGCGCATGCCTGGGCCGATCCGACGCACTCGGGTATCCTCGCCTCCTTCCAGCACAGTCGCCCGTTTCATCATGTCTCTGCATCGTCCGCTTCGCCTGCTCCTGCTCATAGCGCTGCCCTCGCTCGCCGTGCTGCTCGCGCTGGTCTACGCCCTGACCTGGCGCCCGCAACCCCATGAAGAGGCGGCCGTGTCGTGTAGCGGCCAGGTCGCACAACTGCAACCTGGCCAAGCGCTCAAGGTGATGACCTGGAACGTGCAATACCTGGCCGGCAAACGCTACGTGTTCTGGTACGACCTGCCCAGCGGCGATGGCCCGGACGAACGCCCGAGCAGCGAAGACCTGGCCCTGACGCTGGATGAAGTGGTGCGCATCCTGCGCGACGAAAAGCCGGACGTGGTGCTGCTGCAGGAGCTGCATGACAACGCCAGGGCCAGCGACTACCAGGACCAGTTGGCCCTGCTGCAGGCGCGCCTGGGCGATCTCTACCCCTGCAGTACTCAGGCGTTCTACTGGAAGGCCGGCTTCGTCCCGCACCCGCGCATCCTGGGCAGCGTTGGCATGAAGCTCGGCACCCTCAGCCGCTTCCAGATCGCCCGCGCCGAACGCCTGCAATTGCCCATGCTCGAAACGGATCTGCTGAGCCGTCAGTTTCAACTCAAGCGCGCGCTGCTGGTCAGCTACCTGCCGATTCGTGGTGGTGAAGAGTTGGTAGCGATCAACACCCATTTCGATGCCTTCGCTCAGGGCGCGGACACCATGCAGCGCCAGGTAGAGATGACCGACGGTCTGCTCCAGCAATTGCAAAACAGCGACAAACCCTGGGTGCTGGGCGGCGATCTCAACCTGCTACCACCCGGTCAGTTTCAGCATCTTCCGGAGGATCAACGTAGCTGGTACGCCGCCGACAGCGAACTGCAGGACCTGGCCCGCCGCTACCCGATGATTCCCAGCCTGAAACAGGCCAGTGGTGACGACCAGGCCAGGTGGTACACCCATTACCCCAATGATCCGGCCGCCAGCGGCCCGGACCGCACCCTCGATTACCTGTTCTACAGCCCACGCCTGACCCCACTCGCCAGCCAGGTTCGCCAACGCGATACCTTGGCCATCTCCGACCACCTGCCGGTCATAGGTCGCTTCTTTCTACCCAGCGAGGAATAACCGGGGCAGGGCTGGACAAGTCCACCGAGACTTGTCCATGCTCGGCGAGCACCACTCAATAACAACGAAAAGACGGCGAAGAGCCGCGATACCCGGATGCCAAGACGCTTCTGCCTGATATTCATCGCCCTGCTTTGGTTACACGCCGCCCATGCTGCCGAAACCAGGCAACGCGTTCACGTCGGTTACTATGAGTTTCCACCCTATTCCTATACCGACGCACAAGGACAGCCCAGTGGCTCGGGCCTGGAGCTGACCGCCCGCCTGCTCGACGAGGCGGGATACCAGGCGGACTTTCGCTCCTACCCCGGCGCCCGCCTCTACGGTGGCCTGCTCGACGGCAGCATCCAGCTCTGGGCCGGCGCATCCGGCAAGCCCGAGCTGGCCGGCCACACTCTGGAGAGCCGACACCTGCTGGGGGAAATCACCCTCAACCTGTACTTTCGCCTCGACACGCCGGCGCCCATCATTCCGGACGAGCTACAGGGCCGTGGGGTGATCATGATCACTGGCTACAGCTACTGGCAGGACGTCAATCAATGGCTGGAAGATCCGGCGCGCAACATCATCCATCACCGCACCCGCAGCCATACCTCGGCTCTGGAAATGCTCCAGCGGCGGCGCGCCGATTACCTGCTGGACTACCGCGCCCCCGTCGAGCAGGCGATGCGCACGCTGGGCATGGACGAATTACCCTTCGTCGAAGTGCAACGCCTGCCGCTGAGGCTGATCTACTCTCGCCATGCACCAGGTGCCGAGCGCCTGCGCGACGACCTGGACAAGGTTTACCAGCGCTTGCAGGAGTCAGGCGAGAACCTGTGGCTGTACTGACCCTTCAATCGCCTCGCAGCCTGGCCAGCGCTCGCTCGAGACTCGCGTGCGACAGCTCGCCGAGATGGCTGCCAATCTGCCGCCCCTCGGCGTCGTAGAACAGCGTGGTGGGCAGTGCACGCGAGCCCACCAGTAGCCCCAGCTTGACCTGTTCGTCGAGCAGCAAATTGCCCAGGCTAAGTTGCTGCGCAGCGATGAACTCGCTCACCAGCGCAGCGCTTTCTCCCTGATTGACGAAAAGAAAGGTGATTGCCGCCTCACGCTGCTGCGCCTGCATCAACACCGGCATCTCACGCCGACACGGCGGGCACCAAGTAGCCCATAGATTGACCACCAACGGCTGGCCCGCGTAGTCGCGCAGATTCACAGGATTACCCTGCATATCCCGCACCTGCAGATCGGGCAGCCGCGTACCCTGCTCCAGCGCCTGCAGCACCAGGCTGCCGCCCAGCCATAGTGCCAGGCCAACACTCATCGACACCCCCAGCGATCGCCGCAGTTGTGCCCGATGCCAGAGATACCAGGCGCCCAGCATCAGCCCGGCGAGCACACCCGGCCAGGCGATGAAGCCTCCATCACGGATGTCTACCACGCGCCACGGCTCATCGCGGTAGTAACCGGCATACATCAGCACGAAGGCCAGGCGCGCCACCAACAACCCCAGCATCAGCATGCGAAACAACTGACTTTCCGGGTTGCAGCCGTGGCGACGACCGATCAACCAGCCAACTAGTGTGGCCAGCAGCAGACTGCCCAACAGCAGCACATGGAATACACCAAGGGCCAAAGGCCCGATGTTCAGCGTCAGCATCGGCTTCTCATTTTCTTGGCTTGGCCCGCGCAGTGGGCTCGGCAATCAAGGGATCGTCCGGCCAGTAGTGCTTCGGATACCGGCCTTTCAAATCCTTCTTCACATCGATGTAGGTATTGGCCCAGAAGCTGGCCAGGTCCTGGGTCACCTGCACCGGGCGCCGTGCCGGCGACAGCAAATGCAGCTTGAGGCCGAGGCGGCCGCCGGCGATGCGCGGCGTGGCAGCCAGGCCGAACAGCTCCTGCAAGCGCACGGCGAGCACCGGCGGATTTTCCGTGTAGTCGATGGCGATGCGCGAGCCTGACGGCACGCTCAGCGCACGCGGTGCCAAATCGTCGAGGCGTTGTGGCAACGGCCAGGGCAACAGCGCCTGCAGGATCGAAGGCAGATCGAGGCCTGCGAAATGGCTGAGGCGATTGACCTTGCTCAAGAATGGCGTCAACCACTGATCGAGGCTGGCCAGCAGCGCGGCATCCGACAAGTCCGGCCATTCGCTTTGCCCCTGCTGCTGAATGTCCAGCTCGCGCAACAACGCCACACGCGCCTGCCACTGGCGCAGCTCCGGCGTCCAGGGCAGCAACTCCAGCCCCTTGCGCCGCACCAGGCCGACCAATGCCCGGCCGCACGCGGCCTCATCCAGCGCCGCCAGCGCCTGGCGCTCCAACACCAGTTCGCCGACCTTACGCTGGCGCTCGGCGCGCAGCACGCCCTCGCGCTCATCCCAGTCGAGCATCTCCAGCGTCTGCACCTGCTCGGCCAACTCGCTGGCGAACAGCGCCGGGTCGAGATCGGCAGCCAGGTAGATGCGTTCCTCGCGCTGGCCCTGGCGACTGCCCAGGTCAGCGACCACCAGCCATTCGTGCTTCATCAGGGCATCGGCTTCACCGAACTGCGCCGCGCGGCCATTGGCCAGGCGGTAGTCGGCGCCACCTGCACGGCGCTGCTGGGCGATGCGATCCGGGTAGGCGAAAGCCAGCAGGCAGCCGAGCCAGCGTGGGTGCTCGGGGTCGCTCACCGCCTGAGTCACCGGACGATTCTTGATCAGCCCGTGAAACTGTTTCGCCAGTTGCCGCGCGCGTTGCACGCCACCTTGGGCACTGCGCGCGGCGCGGCTTTCACCAGATAGCAGGGTTAAGCGGCTGTGCAGATCAGCCCCACCGCCGCGCAGGATATCGCGCTCGGACAACAACGCCGCCAGGTCGCAAGCCAGTGCACCGAGGCCCAGAGCCCGACCGCGCAGCAGCAGATGGGCAATGCGCGGATGGCTGGGCAGCTCAGCCATGGCCTGGCCATGGGCGTTCAGCGCGCCGCGCTCATCCAGCGCACCGAGGCGGCCGAGCAGATCCAGCGCCTGGGCGTAGGCGGCGGGCGGTGGTACGTCGAGCCAACTCAGCTCCTGCGGCGTCACGCCCCAGCGCAGCAGTTGCAGGGCCAGACCGGACAGATCGGCCTGGAGGATTTCCGCACTGGAATAGGCGCTAAGCTGCTCGTGCTGCGCCTGTGACCACAAGCGATAGCAAGCGCCCGGCTGCAGGCGGCCAGCACGACCGGCACGCTGGGTGGCCGAAGCGCGGGAAATGCGCTGGGTGTCGAGCCGCATCATGCCGCTGGCCGGATCGAAGCGCGGCACCCGTGCCAGGCCGGCGTCGACCACCACGTGCACGCCGTCGATGGTCAGGCTGGTCTCGGCGATGTTCGTCGCCAACACCACCTTGCGCTTGCCTGCCGGGGCTGGCTCGATGGCGGCGCGCTGGGCGGACAGTTCCAGCTCACCATGCAGCGGACAGAGCAGGATATCGTCGCGACCGTTCAGCGCCTCACCCAGTTGCTCGGCCACGCGGCGAATCTCGGCCTGGCCCGGCAGGAACACCAGCAGGCTGCCCGGCTCGTCGGCCAGTGCCTGCTGCACCGTCTGCAACACTCGTGGCTCGATCCACTCGCCTGCCTGGAACGGCGCGCCCCAGCGGATATCCACCGGGAACATGCGGCCTTCACTGCGCAGCACCGGCGCATCGCCTAAAAGGGCTGACAGGCGCTCGCCTTCGAGAGTGGCGGACATCAGCAGCACCTTGAGCGGCACCTCGCCGCTGTCCACCGCACGGAACATGGCGCGGCCATTGAGCGTCAGCGCCAGGGCCAGGTCGGCATCGAGGCTGCGCTCGTGAAATTCATCGAATATCACCAGGCCGACACCATCCAGCGCCGGATCGTCCTGCAGGCGGCGGGCGAGAATGCCTTCGGTGACCACCTCGATACGGGTGTTTGGCCCGACCTTGCTGTCCAGACGAATGCGATAGCCAACCGTCTCGCCCACTCGCTCACCTAGCTCGCTGGCCAGGCGCTCGGCCGCAGCACGCGCTGCCAGGCGGCGCGGTTCCAGCATGAGGATGGTTTGCCCGGCCAGCCAGGGCGCGTCGAGCAGCGCCAGCGGTACGCGGGTGGTCTTGCCGGCGCCGGGCGGCGCCTCCAGCACCACTTCGTGGCGGGCGCTCAGTGCATCGCGCAAGTCAGGCAGCAGCGAATCGATCGGCAGGGTGTTCATCATTTCTCCACAGCAGGCCGGCGATTATAAAGCAGCCGCGATGCGGCGAACCGCCAGCGCTGCCGCCGGTCTTATCGACAACCGCTGCAACCCGCGGCTTTGCAATGGCGAACTGCTATAGTTGCGCCACTTTTTCCAGGAGGTGCTCATGCGCACGAAATCCCGTGTCATCGCTGGCGTTGTCGCCGCTACCCTGCTCACTCAACTGACCGCCTGTGGATCAATCTTCTACCCGGATCGCCGTGGCCAGATCGAAGGCAAGATCGACCCGGCGATTGCCGTGGCAAACGCCGTCGGTATCCTGTTCTATGTGATTCCCGGCCTGATCGCCTTCGCCGTGGACTTCGCCACCGGCGCCATCTACCTGCCCGAAGGCCAGACCGTTCAAGTCGACCCGCAGCAGCTGCAGAAGCTGATTGGCGAAGACGGCAAGGTCGACCAGTACGCGCTCAAGACCCTGATCGAAACCAGCACCGGCCACCAACTGCCGCTCGATGATCCGCGCCTGATCCAGCACAGCGGCAGCGCCGAGCAATTGGCGGCCTACGGCCTGCGTCCGGCGGCCTGAGCCCATGCACAACCCGCAGCATGCCCGGCTGATGCGCCTGGCCACCCGCGCAGCGCTGACCGTAGCGCTGACGCTGGTGCTGGCCAAGGCGATTGCCTGGTGGCTGAGCGGTTCGGTCAGCCTGCTGGCCGGCCTCACCGATTCGCTGCTCGATAGCGCCGCCTCGCTGATCAACCTGATCGCCGTGCACTTCGCCCTGCGCCCGGCCGACGAGGATCACCGCTACGGTCACGGCAAAGCCGAAGCCCTGGCCGGGCTGGGTCAGGCACTGTTCATCGGCGTCAGTGCTGTGCTCATCGGCCTGCAGGGCATCGAACGCCTGCAATCTCCGCAACCGCTGGAGGCCGAAGGCGTCGGCATCGCCGTCATGCTGCTGTCGCTGGGATTGACCGTCGTCCTGCTGACCTTTCAACGCAAGGTGGTGCGCGAGACCGGTTCTACCGCGATTCACGCCGACTCGCTGCACTACCGATCCGACATCCTGCTCAACAGCAGCATTCTGCTCGCCCTGTTGCTGACCCGCTTCGGCTGGTTGCAGATGGATGCGATCTTCGCCATCGGTATCGCCTTCTACATCTTCTGGAGCGCCATCAGCATCGTGCGCGGCGCGGTGGCCGTGCTGATGGACGAGGAGTTGCCCAGCGAAACCACTCAGCACATGTACGCGCTGGCCAATGCGGTACCTGGCGTGCTGGGCTCGCATGACCTGCGCACACGCATTTCCGGCACGCGCTGGTTCGTTCAGTTGCACCTGGAGTTGCCGGGCGAGATGAGCCTGTCCGACGCGCATGCGCACTGCGAGGCCGTGGAAAAGGCCATTCACGCGCATTACCCACGCGCCGAAGTACTGGTGCACGCCGACCCGCAGGAAGTGGTCAAGCACTGACCGCAAGGTCCTGCCCCGCCTTTCGGCACGCCTCAGGCAACGGAAATTTCAGGCAATAAAAAAGGGGCCTTGCGGCCCCCTCGGGGAATCTGTCCGGTGCTGGCGATGTTGTCGCCGCTTTCGTCGCCTGCCTGGTTGGGCAGTGCGGACCCGGGTGCCGGTGCGGTCCGGTAGGACCGTCGGCGCCGGCTCACCTGGTTGGGCGAGGCCGGTAGGACTTGTCGTCCGGGCCGTGAAACTGAGAGAAAGCTTACGCCCGCCGCGCCGAAATAAGATTGCTAATATTGCTTACAAATTTACCGATTGCGCAATTTACAGCTAAAGGAGCACTATCTGACGCAATCAAATATTGAGTCACATGAAAAATGGACAAACTCGACCGTTACGACCTGAACATTCTCGCCGAATTGCAGCGCAACGCTGCCCTGTCCAACCAGGAACTCGCCGAACGTATCGGCCTCTCGCCATCGCCCTGCTCGCGCCGGGTAAAGCAGCTGGAAGACGACGGCTACATCACCGGCCAGGTCGCCCTGCTCGACCGCAAGAAACTCGGACTGAGCCTGACCGCCTACGTGCTGATCGGCATGGACCGGCACACACCGGAGCGCTTCGAACACTTTCAGGATGAAATCCGCAAATGCCCGGAAGTGCTGGAATGCTGCCTGGTCACCGGTATGGACGCTGACTACCAGCTCAAGGTGGTAGTGCCGGACATGGATCATTACCAGAAGCTGCTGCTAGGCACCCTGACCCGTATCGATGGAGTATCCAGCGTGCGCTCGAGCTTCGTGCTGCAGCAGATTCTGTCCAGCACGCAGTTGCCGTTGCAGCACCTGCGCGACTGAAAGTCGCAGGGTGAAACCGATCATGCCGCGCCCTGGGTCAGGCCGCGTATAATTTTCGCCCTGCGTTTTCCCTGCGAATCAACGAGGCACCATGGAAACCGAACAATTTGAAGCCCTGATGATGTACGTTCTGGTGGGCGGCCTGATGCTGTTCATGTTCTTCATCATCTGGGACCTAGCGAAGAAGTCCAAGGCCGGCCGCCTCGGCACCGCCATCCTGTTCCTCGGCCTGGGCCTGTGCCTGTTCGCCTTCCTCGCCAAGCCGATCATCACCTACATTATCGAGACCGCGCGCGGCATTCATGGTTGAATGACCGCAGTAGCCAGCGCTACATCTGACCGTCTCCAGGCCATCGTCTCGATGCGACCTGCCGCCTACTCAAGGAATTACACATGAGCGCCGCCAATCTGGTGATGCAAAGCTATGGACGCTGCTGCGCCAGCCCGGATTTCTTCGACAGTTTCTACCGCCACTTCCTCGCCAGCTCGCCGCTGATTCGCGAGAAATTCGTCGACACCGACATGAGCGCGCAGAAGCAGCTGTTGCGTCAGGGCATCCTCAACCTGGTGATGCACGCCCGCGGCATGCCTGACACCAAGCTGCGCGCCCTCGGCGAATCGCACTCGCGTGAGCGCCTGGACATTCGCCCGGAACTCTACGACCTGTGGCTCGACGCGCTGTTGCTGACCATCGGCGAACACGACAAGGAATGCGACGCAGACGTGCGCCAGGCCTGGCGTGAAGTGCTGAACAAAGGTATCGCCGTGATCAAGGCCGGTTATTGATTCAGGTCATGGTCGCCGGCCCGGCCTCTGCGACAAAACGTCCGCTGCCCTGAGCACGGGTGCGCGCAGCCCAGGCGGCCCCACGACACACTAGGTTCTGAAACAGTCGTCATTCCCGCGAAGGCGGGACCCTAGAAACTGGGCTCCCGCCTGCGCGGGAGTGACGGTATATGGATTTTCAGTGCTTCATCAGGCAAGCCGCGCGCCTCTACGGCAAACGCGCGGGCACCTCACGCCACTGCCCAGGCTGCAACCCATCCAGCCGCCACGGCCCGATGGCCACACGCACCAGGCGCAAGGTCGGCAAGCCGACAGCGGCGGTCATGCGCCGTACCTGACGGTTGCGCCCCTCGCGAATCACCAACTCCAGCCAGGCAGTCGGCACGCTTTTTCGAAAGCGCACCGGCGGGTTGCGTTCCCACAGCTCGGGCTCGTCCAGGCGCCGCGCCTCAGCCGGCAGGGTCGGGCCGTCATTGAGCGTCACGCCATCGCGGAGCTGCTGCAACTGTCCATCGCTCGGCTCGCCTTCCACCTGCACCCAGTAGGTCTTCGGCAGCTTGTGCTTGGGGTCGGCGATACGCGCCTGCAGGCGGCCATCGTTGGTCAGCAGCAGCAAGCCTTCGCTGTCACGATCCAGACGCCCGGCCGGGTAGACGCCTGGCACATCGACGAAGTCCCTGAGTGTGGCGCGGCCCTGCTCATCGTTGAACTGGGTGAGTACGTCGAACGGCTTGTTCAGGATCAACAGCCGCGGCTGTGCAGGCGGAGCCTTGGCCACACGACGCGGGGCGGCAGAACGGCGATTGGCGGGAGGACGAGGGCGCGACATGCAACGAGCTTCGATGAAAATGAGCTGCGCAGTGTAACCCACGATAAGCGGCGCTGATGGTGCTTCCACGTCCTGCCAGAGCGACTAAGCTGCGAGTTTCCCCCTGCGATCAGGAGCCACCGATGAGCAATAACGCCGAACTCGCCACCTTCACCGGCTGGGCTGCCACGGCACCCAAGGCGCCATTGGAACGCCTGAGCTACGACCCCGGCCCGCTCGGCGCCGAAGAGGTGGAAGTGGCGGTGGAATACTGCGGCATCTGCCATTCCGACCAATCGATGATCGACAACGAATGGGGCAATGCGCGCTACCCCTTCATCCCCGGCCATGAGGTGGTCGGCACCATCGTCCGTCTCGGCGAGCAGGCACGCGGTCTCAAGCTGGGTCAAAGAGTCGGTATCGGCTGGTACAAGGGCAGTTGTATGCACTGCGGCTCGTGCATGGAAGGCTCGCACCAGCTGTGCCGCTCGGTGAAGCCGACCATCGTCGGCAGCCACGGTGGTTTCGCCGACCGCCTGCGCTCGCACTGGGCCTGGGCGGTGCCGCTGCCCGACGGCCTCGACCCGGCGCTGGTCGGCCCGCTGTTCTGCGCCGGCTCCACGGTGTTCAGCCCACTGCTGGAGTTCGACATCAAGCCCACCGACCGCGTTGGCGTAGTTGGTATCGGCGGCCTCGGCCACCTGGCGCTGCGCTTTCTCAACGCCTGGGGTTGCGAGGTGACGGCCTTCACCTCGTCGCTGAACAAGCAGGACGAAGCCAAACGCCTGGGCGCGCACAAGGTGGTGGCCTCCACCGACAGCGCGGCGATGAAGGCGATTGCCGGCACCCTGGATTTCCTCCTGGTCACCGCCAGCGCCGACCTCGACTGGATTGCCCTGCTCGGCACCCTGCGCGGCAAGGGCCGCCTGCACTTCGTCGGCATCGTGCCCAGCGCCATTCCGGTGCATGTGTTCAACCTGATTCCGCAGCAAAAGAGCCTGTCCGGCTCGCCGGTAGGCTCGCCGAAAACCATGGCCACCATGCTCGAATTCTGCGCGCGCCATCAGATCCTGCCACAGGTCGAGCAATTCCCCATGAGCCAGGTGAACGTGGCCATCGACCATCTGCGCAGCGGCAAGGCGCGCTACCGCGTGGTGCTCGACGCGAGCAAATGACAGCGCGGGCGCAGAGCTGGCATGCTCTGCGCCCCGTTTCATCCAAGATGCCTGCCGTTATGCCGCTGACTCTCGACACACCCACCGATGCCGAACTGCCCACCCTGGTGGAAATCTGGGAGGCTGCCGTGCGCGCCACTCACCACTTCCTGCCGGCAAGCGATCTGCAGGTGATCAAGCCGCTGCTGCGCGAGCAGTATTTCCCGGCAGTGCAGCTGACCTGCGCACGCGATGAGTCAGGGCGAATACTGGGCTTTCTCGGCACCAGCGAGGGCATGGTGGAAATGCTCTTCGTCGACCCCGCCTGCCACGGCCAGGGCGTGGGCAAGCGACTGATGCGCCACGCCATCGACGTGCTGGGCGCCACCCGGGTGGACGTCAATGAGCAAAACCCGCAGGCCGCCGGTTTCTACCAACACCTGGGGTTCGTCGTGACCGACCGCTCGCGCCTGGACGGCGGCGGCCGTCCATTCCCTATCTTGCACATGACACTCAAGCGCTAGGCCAGGCCGCCACGATTCCTTCCAGCGCCTGCTTGAGCTCGACCCGGCTGGCTGCCGCAGCGAGGCTGATGCGCACGGCGTGCCCCGGATTGGCCTCGACCGCGAACACCTCGGCCGGCACCACCTCGACGCCATGCTGCCGGCACGCCTCGGCCAGACCAGCCGGCGTTGCAGCATCCAGCCATAGATGTGGCGCCACCGCCCTGCCCTGCGGCATACGCGGCCCGAGTACGCGCGCGGCCAGGCGCCAACGCTGCTGCAATTCCTCGATCTGCCAGGCCAAGCGCTGTTCGGCGATGCCGCTTTCGATCCATTCACAGCCCAGCGCCAGGCTCAGCGGTGTCACCGCCCAGCGGGTGGCCTGAGCTTCGGGATCGATGCGTTCGAGCAGCTCCGGCGCGCCGGCGATAAAGCCCAGACGCAAGCCGGGCGCGACGCTCTTGGACAGGCTGCTGATCAGCAGGCAGCGCTCAGGCAGCCGGACCGCCAGCGGGGCCTCACTGCCGAGTACGCCGTAGACATCATCCTCGATGATCCACAAGCCACGGCGCCGCGCCACCTCGGCGATGGCCGTGCGGCGCTCGGCGTCCAGGCTGGCGCCGGTAGGATTCTGCAAACAGGGTGTGAGCACCGCCACGCGAGCCCCGGTCGCGCGGGCCTGGCGGTCGAGGTCATCGGGCAGAATGCCGTGCTCGTCCATCGCCACGCCATGCAGCGGCAGGCGCAACTGCCTGGCGGCGGCCTTGATCCCCGGCGCGGTATAGCGCTCCACCAGAATCGGCTCACCGGCCTCGCACAGCGCCAGCAACGCGGCCGACACGCCCTGCTGGGCACCGGCGCAGAGCAGCAGGCCGCCCGGTGCCAGTTCCAGGCCGCGTCGGCGAAGCCATGTCACACCAGCCAGGTGCGCACGCTCGACCAAGGCTGCAGATGGGTAAGCCTGCAAGGCGTCCAACTCACCCCGTGCAGCCAGTGCGGCGAGACTGGTGGAGAGATCGAGGTTGTCCGGGTCATGCACCGGTACGTTGGTCGACAGGTCGATCATATCGCCCTGCGCGGTCGGTTGCTTGAGCCGGAACAGGCTCGCTTCGCGGCTGCCGGCGAGCACGTAGGTGCCACGGCCGACCTCGCCGGAAACCAGGTGCCGACGCGCTGCCTCACGGTAGGCAAGCATCACCGTGCTCGGGTTGATGCCCAGCGTCCAGGCCAGGCGTCGCTGCGGCGGCAGCCGCTCACCGGGCTTGAGTTCACCCCGGCCGATGGCCGCGGCGATGGCCTCGACCAATGCCAGGTAAGTGGGTAAGGCGCTGTCTTGAAGGTCAGGAAGCCACATTGCTTGCCATACAATATAAAGATTTACCCATACAATGCGCCGCACTAGCATCGAAGTCAACGCCACCCGGAGCATCCGTCATGTTCGACCTCGCCCAACTGCGCCAGAGCGCTGCACTGGTTCACCGCAACATGGCGGCCACGCCGCAACTGGCCTGGCCGCTGCTGGCGCAGCGCACGGGCTGCGAGGTCTGGGTCAAGCACGAGAACCATGCCCCGACCGCGGCCTTCAAGGTGCGCGGCGGGCTGGTCTATATCGACGCCCTACTGCGTCGCGAACCGCAGGTGCGCGGGTTGGTCACCGCAACCCGTGGCAACCACGGCCAGAGCCTGGCACTGGCGGCGCGCGCAGCCGGCCTGACGATTCGCATCCTGGTGCCGCACGGCAACGCCCGCGAGAAAAACGCGGCGATGCGCGCTCTCGGCGCTGAGGTGATCGAACATGGTCGCGACTTCGACGAAGCTCGCGCCGAAGCCGCGCGCATCGCTGAGCGCGATGGCCTGCATTGGGTGCCGTCACTGCATGAAGATCTGGTGCGCGGCGTGGCCACCTACGCCCTGGAGCTGCTGGAGGCGGTGCCGAATCTGCGCCGGGTCTACGTGCCCATCGGCATGGGCTCGGGCATCTGCGGGATGATCCGCACCCGCGACCTGCTTGGTCTCGACACCGAGATCGTCGGCGTGGTCGCCAGCGGCGCCGACGCCTATGCGCAGAGTTTCGAGCAGGGCCGCCTGGTGCAGACCGACCGCGCCGATACCCTGGCCGACGGCATGGCCTGCCGCCAGCCGCAGCAATTGGCGCTGGACATGATTCGCGCCGGCGCCGCACGCATCGTGCGGGTCGACGACGAGAAGATTCGCGCCGCCATCCGCACCTATCACGAGGACACCCACAACCTCGCCGAGGGCGCCGGCGCCGCGGCGTTGGCCGCCCTGATGCATGAGAGTGCGCTCAATGCCGGCCAGCGCGTGGCCGTGGTGCTCAGCGGCGCCAACATCGACCGCGCAGCACTGGCCGAGCTGCTGCGTGACGAGGCGCCCGTCGCGGCCTGACCTAGCGGAACGGCGGCTCGTCGAAGCTGCGCAACTTGCGCGAGTGCAGCGAATTGAGCTGGCTACGCATCAGCTCCAGCGCGGCGATGCCTATATGCAGGTGCTGCGTCACCGCACGCTCGTAGAAGGCGCCCGCCGCACCGGGCAGCTTGATCTCGCTGTGCAGCGGTTTGTCCGATACGCACAGCAGCGTGCCGTAGGGCACCCGCAGGCGATAGCCCTGGGCGGCGATGGTGCCGCTTTCCATGTCCACCGCTACCGCGCGTGACAGGTTGATCAACGGCCGTTCCTGGGCCCAGCGCAGCTCCCAGTTGCGGTCGTCGTAGGTCAGTACAGTGCCGGTACGCAGGCGCTTCTTCAGTTCGTCACCCTCCTCGCCAGTGACCAGTTTGGCGGCCTCCTGCAGCGCCTGTTGCACTTCAGCCAGCGCCGGCAGCGGAATATGCGGCGGCAGCACGCGGTCGAGAATACCGTCGCGGCGCATATAGGCATGGGCCAGCACGTAGTCGCCGATGGTCTGCGACTGACGCAGGCCGCCACAGTGGCCGATCATCAGCCAGCAATGCGGGCGCAGCACGGCGAGGTGGTCGGTGATGTTCTTGGCGTTGGATGGGCCGACACCGATGTTGACCAGGGTGATGCCGTGGCCATCCTCGGCCTGCAGGTGGTAGGCCGGCATCTGGTAGCGGTGCCAGACCACGTTCTCGATGATTGCCTGCATCTCGCCTTCGGCCATGCCACGCTCGATCACCACGTTGCCCGGCAGCACCATGCGGGTGAAGCGCGAGTCGCCCACCAGCATGTCCAGACCGTGGCGGATGAACTGGTCGACGTAACGGTGATAGTTGGTCAGCAGGATCCACGGTTGCACATGGCGCCAGTCACTGCCGGTGTAGTGCTGGATGCGCTTGAGCGAGAAGTCGGTGCGTGCCGCGTCGAACAGCGCCAGCGGCAGCGGGTCGATGTTCTCCCAGTCGTACAGGCCGTCGGCAGTGCCGTCGGTGGCGGCGGACAGGTCGGTGCTGGGGAATACCCGCGCCAGCTCGGCGGCGGTCACGCCACTGCCGGCCAGTTCATCGCCACCCTCGACCACATACGGGTAAGGAATGTTCTGCTGGCTGCGGCCGACTTCCACACGCAGGGTGAAATCGTTCATCAGCGGGCGCAGCTGCTCCAACAGGTATTTGCGAAAGGCCGCCGGCTGGGTCACGGTGATGGCGTAGGTGCCCGGCACCTGCACCTTGGCGTAGGCGCGCACGGTGGTCGGCACCTCGCCCTGGCACAGGTAGGTCAGGCGCAATTCGGGGTAGCGGAACAGGCAGTGCTCGCTGGCATCGGGGCGGATGCGCTCCTTGAGGTAACGCTTGAGCGCGTGGCTCAGGGCGCCGGTGGCCTCCTGGTGCAGGGCGGCGAGGCGGTCGACTGCTTCTTCTGGGGTATGGGCAATGATGAAATCATCTGAGCAGGCTTTCACTGTGCATCTTCCTGACTGAACGTACGCGCCTATCTTGCCTGCATACGGTGACGAAAACATAGCTCGACAGACCTCACATCGCGTTGCCAACGACTAGGCTTGGAGCAATTGCCCAGAGGTCATCTTCATGCGTCGTGCAATCGTTGTGCTGTTGGTCGTGGCCTCATGTTCAAGCACTCAAGCCGGTGAACTCGATGGCCACTACCGGGCTACGCTCGACGGCCAGTCGAGCGAGCTGATCCTGCGTCAGAACGAAGCCGAGGTGGAAGGCGAGTACGTGGAAAACCAGCATCTGCGTCTGATCGTCAAAGGCCGTTACGACGGCAAGCTGCTACGTGCCGAGATCAGCGACCCACAGACCGGCCTGCTGCTGGCCAACATGAACGCCACCTATGCCAACGCCATGCTCAACACCAGCATTGCGGCGCGCAATCCCCGCAACGGCGAGGTGCTGGAACGCCAGGCATTGTTCCAGCGCGAAGCCGCAACAACGGCGGCGACGCCTTCCGTCACAGGCGCTCAGGATTCGGCGCTGGTCGGCACCTGGGTGCACGAGAAGATCATCAATAGCGGCGGCGCCAATTTCGCCTCGTTCAACACCCTGATGACCCTTCAACTGAATGCCGACGGTAGCGTCACCCAGTGGAGTCGCTCGGCCGGCGGCGGCAGCGACTGGAGCTACGACAGCCCCGGCGAGGTGCAGTACAGCGGCCACTGGCGCAGCCAGGACGGCATGCTGATGGTGCGCCTGGCAGGCGCCGCCGATTATCAACCCGCCGCCTACTACCGCTTCAGCGACCAGTACCTGGTCACCGAGAGCAATACCGGCAAGATGATCTGGCAGCGCCGCCGCTAAGCGACTGGGTCAGGCCGTCTGATGCAGGCGCACGTTGAACAGCGGCCCCTGACTGAAACGCGACAACGCCTTGGCACCGGCCAGCACACCCAGGTCGATCAGCGGCTCGATCAGGATCACGCTCATGTAGGCCAGACCGAAGCTGCCCACGGCTGCCAGGTTTTCGCTGGAGAAGCCGTGACCGTAGAAGGCCCAGAACGCAACCCAGGCGACGATGCCACCCTGGTAGGCAGTCGACAGCGCCAGTGCCTGCTTGTAGGAAAGATCGACGTAGGCGGTGCCGGGCGCAACGATGCGCTTGGCCAGCAGGCTGATGCCCCACAGCGGGATCAGCAGCGTGGTGACGTTCATGCCGTACTGCGGCAGGTCGAACTGAGCGAACAACAGCCCCTGCAGCAGCAAACCAGCCGCCAGACCGATGGCTGCGGCACCAGCGCCGAACAGCAACAACAGGGTAGAACCAAGGATCAGGTGCACCTCGGAAACCCCCACCGCATGATGCGGAAACACCTCGAAGAAGCAGAACACCAGGGCGGTGGTCAGCAGGCTACGCAACGCCAGGGCGGCGACACCACCGTTGCTGCGTACGCTGTCCAGGGCGAGTTTGGCGGTCAGGCCGAAAGCGGTAACGGCTGTTGCGTAGCTGAGCAGGATCTTGGCGCCTTCGACGACACCGGGTTCGATATGCATGCGAGTTCCTTTGCCGCGCCCACCGCGCGACGATTCGGATGAAGGATGGGCGAAACGCCCGTTATCGATGGCAGGTCTCCTGGCTCACGGCTTGGCACTTCGCCCGCCTTCCCGACCGGCGTCAGTGGCATGAGGGCATCGTTCGCCGCTTACAGTTGCGGGGGCAGCCAGGGCGTTGGCGAGATTCGCCGCACCCTGTTCCCTTTTCATCCGCGTCACAAACGTGCACGCAGAACCATCGGCGGCAAGATTACTCGCATGCCCGGCTAAAAAACAGCGTGCCGGGCGGTCCTCGCTCAGACCAGGTGCGGCGTGCTACGCGCCAGCAGCGCCTCGACATCGACACCGCGTGGCAGGGTGCCATAGACGCGGCCACGACCTTCCAGCCGGCTGACGATAAAGGCATCGGAGACGGTGGCGTTGCCCGCCTCCAGCAGCAGCTTGGCCTGCAGCGCCACGGCCATGTCTTCGGTGAGCTGGCGCGCGCGGTACTGGATATCGGCGGTATCGGCAAAATCTGCCTTCAGGCGCTGGATATGCGCCTTCAGGCGAGCATCGCCATGGCCATCGCCCAGCTCGGCGAACAACGCATCGAGTACGCCGGGTTCCTTGGACAATGCGCGCAGCACGTCCAGGCATTGCACGTTGCCGGAGCCTTCCCAGATCGAGTTGACCGGTGCTTCGCGGTACAGGCGCGACAGGATGGTTTCCTCGACGTAACCGGCGCCGCCCATGCATTCGCTGGCCTCGTAGATCATTTCCGGCGCGCGCTTGCAGATCCAGTACTTGCCCACGGCAGTGACCAGGCGGGCGAACTTGTCTTCCTGCGCGTCATGCGCGTGATCCAGCGCGCGGCCCATGCGCATGCACAGGGCCAGCGCGGCTTCGCTCTCCAGCGCCAGGTCGGCCAGCACGTTCTGCATCAGCGGCTGGTCGGCGAGCAGCTTGCCACCCACCTGGCGATGCGCGCAGTGGTGCGCAGCCTGGGTCAGCGCCTGGCGCATCAGGCTGCTGGAGCCGACCATGCAATCGAAGCGGGTCATGGCCACCATCTCGATGATGGTCGGCACGCCACGCCCTTCCTCGCCGAGCATCCAGGCGAAAGCGCCACGGTATTCCACCTCGCTGGAGGCGTTGGCCCAGTTGCCCAGCTTGTTCTTCAGGCGCTGGATGTAGAACTGGTTGCGCGTGCCGTCCGGGCGATGACGCGGCAGCAGAAAGCACGACAGGCCCTTGTCGGTGTAGGCCAGGGTGAGGAAAGCGTCGCACATCGGCGCCGAGCAGAACCACTTATGGCCAACCAACTCGTAACCCTGCCCCGGCCCGCCAAGGCCGATGGGATAGGCCCGGGTGGTGTTGGCGCGCACGTCGGTGCCGCCCTGCTTCTCGGTCATGGCCATGCCGATGGTGACGCCGGTCTTCTGCTCCATCGGCAGGTTGCGCGGGTCGTATTCGGTGGAGAGGATCTTCGGCAACCATTGCTCGGCCACATTGGGCTGCAGGCGGATGGCTGGCACGGCGGCGAAGGTCATGGTCAACGGGCAGCCGCTGGCCGCTTCGACCTGGCTGTGCATATAGGTCAGTCCGGCGCGGGCGACATGGGCGCCGGCGCGCGGGTCGGTCCAGGGCAGCGACGGCAGGCCGTGCTCGACCGCCGTACGCATCAGCTCGTGGTAGGCCGGGTGAAACTCCACCAGATCGATACGATTACCGTAGCGGTCATGACTCTTGAACACTGGCTTGTTCTCGTTGGCGAGAAAGCCGGCTTGCATCAGGGCGCCACCTGCAAGAGCCCCGTAGGCGCTCAGGCGCTCGTCTGCCCAGGCGCCGTCATAACGACGAGTCCACTCCTGCAACGGCAGATCGAGGCGATAGAGGTTGGCGCCATCCAGGCTCGGCACCTGGTTGAACACCTCGTGGGTTTCGGCATGCAGGCTGGGTCTCATCGCGTGGGCTCCTCGGCGCCGACGGCGCGCAGGCAAAAGGTGGCAAGGCTGGCGCTGACCTGCGCCAGCTCCAGGGTGGGTTGACCGGCTTCGCGCGCAGCGCGAGCAGGTGGCGACAGAGGGCCGACCAGCGCTTCGGCAATCGCGCCGACCAGGCAGGCCGCCATCAGGCCGATCTGCTCGACACGAAATTCACCGGCCCCGGCGCCCTCCTCCAACAGATCGATGAACAGTTCGGCGTAAGCTTCGCGGTAGAGCAGGCGCTGCTCATCGACCTCCGGATCGACCGGTTCGGCGATCAGCGCAAAAGCCAGGCGGCGGCTGTGCCAGGCGCGGGCGGCGAACTGCTCAAGACCGATGCGCAGACGCTCACCGGCGCTGCCCGGCTCGCGCAGGGCGGCGGCCAGGGCATCCACCTCTCGCTGACTGGCAGCGGCGAAGACCTCGGCGGCCAGTTCACCCTTGCTACGAAAGTGGCGGTACAGACTGCCCGTGGCGATACCGACATCATCGGCCAGCGCCTGCATGGTCAGGGCGGCGAAACCGCCCTCTGCCACTCGCTGCAAGGCGCAGTCGAGGATGCGCTGGCGCTGCGCCTGATCGCGGTCGAGTCGAGCTTCGGTGATGCGATAAGCCATGGTCTGAATCCTGATTCACTTGCATGCAGTGAATCAGGATTCAGACCATGGCTAAAGGGACGATCCGGCCAAATCTGCGGCCTATCCCAAGAATGAGGCTGCGGGGTGTCAGAGCGGGGCAGCGCCGCCGGGAACCGTGGCTGGACGGCACAGCACCCAGTCGTGCAGCAGCACGCGCAGCTCCTCGAACTTCACCGGTTTGGCCAGGTAATCGCTCATCCCGGCAGCCAGGCAGCGCTCGCGGTCGCCACTGTGACTGTGCGCAGTGATCGCCAGCACCGGCAGTTCGGCGCACCCTGGCAGGGCACGCAGTGCGCGGCAAGTGGCGAAGCCATCCATCACCGGCATCTGGCAATCCAGCAGCACGGCATCGACGCGTTCATTGCGCAGCAGCTCCAGCGCTTCGGCACCGTTGTCGGCGGTGCGCACGCGGTAGCCCAGCTTGAGCAGCATGCCGCGGGTTACCAGCTGGTTGATCGCATTGTCTTCGACGATCAGTACCGTGCATTGCTGTGCATGGCGCTGCAGCGCCCCGCCCTGCGGCCGTGCCGGGCGGACATCGCTGGCCTGCGGTTGCAGGGGCAGAGTCAGCGGCACATCGAGGCGAAACCGACTGCCCTGCCCCGGCTGCGACTCGTGACTGAGCACGCCACCAAGCAGGTCAACCAGTTGCCGGCAGATCGCCAGGCCGATGCCCAGGCCGCCGTATTTGCGCGTCATCGAGCCATCGAGTTGATGGAAGCGCTGATAAAGGTCGCCGTCGACGGGGGCGAAACCGATCCCGGTATCGCTGACTACCACACTCAGCGGCAGGTTGCTGCCCACGCTGCCAACGCGGCCGACCTGCAAGCTCACGCCGCCCTGGCTGGTGAACTTGATGGCGTTATCCAGCAGATAGCCCAGCGCCTGCGCCAGCTTGGCCGCGTCCCCTTCCAGGGTGTCGGGCAGGTTATCGTCCAGCTCCAGGGCGAACGTCAGCCCCTTGTCTTCGGCGCGCGCCGCATACTGGGCACGCAGACCATCGAACAGCCCGCGCAGGCTGAACGTCTCGCGCCGCGGATAGAGCTTGCCGGCCTGCAATTCGGTGAGGGCGAGGATGTCGTTGACCATACGCATCATGTCGCGCGCGGACGCTGCAGCGGTCTTCTGGTACTGCTCCAGTTCGATGTCCATCTTCACCGTCTGCATCAGCTCCAGCGAGCCGATCACGCCATTCATCGGCGTGCGCAGTTCGTGGGTGACGGTGGCGAGGAACTCGTCCTTGAAGCGGTTGCTGTCGGCCAATTCCTGGTTCAACGCTTCGAGCTTGCGTCCGGCTTCCTGGAGGATGCGCGTGCGCTCTTCCTTCATCGCGTTGATGCGATCAGCCAGAGCCAGCGACAGCAGGCCCACTTCAAGCGCCGAGCCGATCTGGCTGGCATACATGGTGAGAAACACGTTGGGCAGGTAGCCGAGCACCATCAGCGTGTTGACGATGCCGCCGATGAGAAAGGCGGTCCAGGCGAAGATGAAGTACCGCGCCACGCGCATACCGCGCAGCCAGGCGAGGATACCGGCGGCGAAGATAACCACGGTGAACAGCAGGGCCAGGTAGGTGGCCAGACGCAATGCCGTGGCATAACTGATGCTCAGCGCCAGGATCATCACCCCTGCGCCGCAGGCCATAAGCAGCAGCAACAGGCGATCGACCCAGGGGCTGTGTTCGCCTGTGTGCAGGAAGCTGCGAGCGAACTGGCAGCCGAACAAGGCGGCCGATCCAATCAGAAATGGCGTCGCGGCATTGGCCCACCAGGGGTTGTTGGGCCAGAAATACTCGATGCCGGCACCGTTGACCGAGACCTGATACAGGCCGAACGAGGCGATATAAAGGATGTAATAGAGGTAGCTGGTGTCGCGCACGCTGAGGAAGATGAACAGGTTGTACACCAGCATCACCAGCAGCACGCCGTAGATGATGCCAAGCACGTAGATACGCGCGGGCTGCTCTTCCAGATAGGCGTTGGGCGCCCACAGGGTCAGCGGCGCCTGGATCGAGCCCTGGCTTTCCAGGCGCAAATAGATGCGCTTGTTCTGGTCCGGCTCGAGATTCAGCTCGAACAGGTAGTTGTGCTGGCGGATCTGGCGGGTGTCGAAAGGCAAAGAATCGCCGGTACGCTGTGCCAGAGTGAAACCGCCGGCCTCGTCGGGGAGGTAGAGCTCAAGGTGATCGAGCGGCGGATAGGCCAGTTCAAGCAGCCAGTTGCGTGGGCCCTGTGCCTGCTGCGGCAAGTAGTGCAAATCCAGCCGCAGCCAGAATACCGAGCGTGAATAGCCGGCGTTGAGCACGGGTTTGTCATGCAGACGGAAACTGCCTTGCACAGCCGGCGAGGCGATGTCGTCGATGCTGGCATCGCCGCGCACGTCCTCGAACACGTACATGCTCTGCCCCAGAGGCAGAGTGCGCATCTGTTCGTCGAAGGTAACGGCGCCCACGAGCGAGGAAAAAACGAGGCTCACGATGAGCAGGAGCAGCCGGTACATACGACTCCAAAACCCTGTCGGACAACGCCCAGGCCCCCATTAGCCCATCAGATGGCGCCGCCACGCACGGCAGACTTATATTCGAATCGCTCTACTCTAGGGGCTGTTGGGGCGCTTTTCCAGATTCAGACGGCAGTTTAAGCAGCGCCTCACCTATCGCCTCAGCCAGGTACTGCAGGGAAAACACCCCGCCGTAGGTCCAGGTCGAGGGCATCGCGGCGAAGCGCTGCTCGCGCACGAACGGCATGGCCTGCCACAGCGGTGAGGCGAACAACTGCGCCTCTTGGGGGAAGGGTTCGATATGCAGCACCACGCCCTGCTCGATCCTCCCCAGGGTGGTGATCGGCACCTGAGTGATGCCCCAGGGGCTCGGCGGCAGGTCCAGTGCCGGCTGCAGGCCGAGCAGCGCCAGCGCATGTTGCGGCATGGAGTTGGGGCCGTTGATGAAGGCGGCGGTCGGCGACGAGAAGCGAATCACCGTGACGGCCGGCAAGTGCTCTGCGTAATGGGCCTGCAGCCGCTCACGCCATTGCGCCAACTCGGTGTCCATCGCCTGCAGCCGCTGCTCGGCCAACGCCTCGCGCCCCAAGGAGCGCGCCAGGTCGAGAAACGCCTCGCGCTGCACCTGCTGATTGTCATGCTGCTGGCTGAAGCCCTGATACACCTGCACCGGCGCGATACGTTCAAGCAACGGGCGAATGTCTTCCAGCACCGGTGGAATGACGATCAGCTCAGGCTGTAACTCGGCCAGCAACTCGAGGTTGGGCTCCAGGCGCGAACCGCTCGACGGCACGCCCTCAGGCAGCGTCGGCCTGACCACCCAGGCGCGGTAGTCACCGGCATCGGCCACGGTCAGTGGCGTCACATCGAGCATCAGCAGATGCTCGGTGGCCTCCCAACTCAGTGCAGCGACCCGTGGCGCATCACTCGCCCAGGCAGGCGTCAGCCACAGCAGCAGCAAGCCGAGCAACCAACGCTTCACGTCAATCTCCCACGGATCAACAAGAAGACGAAGTAACCGCCACACAGCACCGAGGCGACAATGCCCACCGGAATCTGCAGCGGGAAGATCAGGGTGCGGCCAACCCAGTCCGCCAGCAGCATCAGCACTGCGCCCAGCGAGGCCGCAAGCAGCAGTTGCGGCACTACCCGGCGCGCGCCGAGCATCACCGCGATATGCGGGGCCAAAAGCCCCAGAAACGCCACAGGCCCGAGCAGGCTGGTGACCAGCGCGCACAGCAGCGCCACCAGCACCAGCAACGCCAGACGCAAGCGCGGCACGTTCAGGCCACGGCTGGCGGCTACCCCGTCGCCGATGCCGATCAGTGTCAGCGCGCGATGAAACAGCAGCGCCAGCGTACCGAACAACAGCACGCCCAGCGTCAACCCCAAGGCCTGCGCCGGTGTGGCGCGGTAGGTGGAGCCAGCCAGCCAACCGAGCAACGCGAACGAGTCGCCACTGCCCTTGGCCAGCACGAACTGCAGCGCCGCGTTGAGCAGCGCGCCCAGGGAAATCCCCAGCAGCGCCATCAGCGCTGGTGAGTAGCGATGACGCCGCCCCAGCAGCATCAACACCGCCAGCACCGCCAGACTGCCGACGAAAGCCGCCAGCGGCGCGACCGCGCCTAGCAGCGCACCACCGAAGATGATCAGCGCGAGCATCACCGCCAGCGTGGCCCCCGCGGAGAGCCCGAGGATATCCGGGCTGGCCAGCGGGTTACGCAGCAGACGCTGCAGCAGCAGGCCGGAAATCGCCAGGCCGGCGCCGGCCGAAGCAGCCGTGAGCACACGCGGCCAGCGTAGCGACCAGACCAACGCCGACGGCCACTCAAAACGCCAGCCATCGATACCGCGCGCCAGCCCAAGCGCCACGGTAAGCGCCAGCAGTGCGAAGACCGCCACCCAAAGCGCACTGCGCCAACCGAAGCGTTCGGCGCCGCGCGGCAGTTGCAGACCACGTGGATCTTCCGCAGCCAGGTGGCGGCGCGCCAGCCACAACATTACCGGCGCACCGATCAACGCGGCGGCGGCGCCACTGGGCACCAGTTGGCCACTAAGCCGATTGGCCAGCAGTGCCAGGGCGTCGGTGCTGAGCAAGAGCAAGGCGCCAAGCAGCGCGCTGTAGAGAAGCTCGTCTCGCGCGGTGCGGGCGCCGAACATTTTCGCCATGTTCGGTGTGAGCAGGCCGATGAAACCGATCAGGCCGACCGCCGTGATCGACACCGAACATAGCCATAGCGCCGCCAGAAACAGCACCAGCATCACCGGCCACAGCGCCAGGCCACGGCCCTGGGCAGCATCGCCGCCAAGCTGCAGCAGGCTCAACGGCCGCGGCGCCAGGATCAGCAGCGGCAGTGCCAGCAACAACTTGGGCCACAGCCACTGCACCCAGTGCCAGTCGATCTGCGCCAGATCACCCGCACCCCAGACGAACAGCCCTTGGGTGTACTGGTTGTTGATCAGGACCAGCCCGGCAGCCAGGGCGCCGAGCAACAGGTTGATGGCCATGCCACACAGCACCAGCGGCAGCCCGCCAATACCGCTGCGCCCGGCAATCAGCAGCACCAGGCCGACCGCCAGCAGCGCACCGAGCAGTGCCGCCCACTGCCCGTGATCGGCCGCGAAGGTCGGCACCAGCAAGGTGGCCAGCACCAGCCCGAGCCAGGCCCCGGACGAAGCGCCGATGGTCATGGGCGACACCAGTCGATTCTGCGTGATTTGCTGCAACAGGCTGCCGGACAAGCCCAGCGCTGCGCCCGTCAGCAGCGCCATGCTCAGCCTGGGTAGAGCCGACAGTTGCAGCTGCAGAAACTCGAAGCTGTGTTCGGCAGAAGCCAGCATCGCCCACAGCTCGAACGGACCAAGATCGGCCGCCAGCCACAGGTGCAGGAGTGCCAGGGGCAGCAGCGCGAGCAGCGTCAGAAGGTGGCGTGAGGGCGCCGAAACTGCCGCCATGCTCAGGCCACCACGGCAATCTTGCGGGCGCTGCCGGGCTGTTCGATCAGTTCGATATCGATGTCGTAGAGCTGGCTGAGCAACGGCCCGCTGAGCAGCTCGTCCGGGCTGCCGTCGAAGAAGATCCGTCCCTGCTTGAGGGCGATCACCCGGTCGGCATGCCGCGCGGTGAGATTAATGTCGTGGAGGATGGCGACGATGCCGCGTCCGCTGTCGCGATTGAGCTGGCGCAGCAGGCCCATCAGCTCGTACTGATGCGCCAGGTCCAGCGCCGAGGTGGGCTCGTCGAGCAGCAACAGCGGCGATTGCTGGGCCAGCAGCATGGCGATCCAGGCACGTTGGCGCTCGCCACCGGAGAGGCTGTCGGCCAGGTGATCGGCGTAATGGGCGACATCGGTCTGGGCCAGCGCCTGATCGACCGCCGCATGGTCCTCGGCGCGCCAGCGGCCGAGCAATCCACGCCAGGGAAAGCGCCCCAGGCGTACCAGCTCGCGCACGGTCAGGCCGGCGACGTCGGGCAGGTGCTGCGGCAGGAAGGCCACGCGCTGGGCGAAGTCACGGGCGGAAAAACCGGCCAGGTCGCGCTCGTCGAGCTGCAGCGAGCCTCGGGTCGGCTGCAACTGCCGCGCCAGCAGGTTCATCAGGGTCGACTTGCCCGAGCCGTTGTGGCCGAGGATCACGGTGAAGCGATCACCTTCGAGGTGCAGTTCGTCCACTGCCAGCGTCACCCGCTCACCACGACGCACTTCGATATCACGCAGATTCAGCATGCCTGAGCCAGCTCCTCACGCAGACGCACCAGGCGCTCATCACGGCGCAATTTCGGGCAGGTGCTGCACAGCTCGCCGTCGCAACGCCGAAAATGCTGGCAACAGGCCTTGCGCTCCAGGGTCAGGCAGTCACGTCCATCCTCCAGGCGCACTTCCAGCAGGTCGCTACCACCGCGTAGCCCCAATGCCTCCAGCCAGCGCGCCGACAACCCTCGCAGTTGCTGGTTATCCAGGTTCAGTTGACGCTGCACCAGCAGCAACGCTGCCAGCACATAGTCGGCTGCCAGCCGCTGAGCCAGCTTGCCGTGGATGCTCTGCACCTGACAGAACTCGACATGCTGGCGGCGCAGCAGGTCGGCCAGTTGGCTGCCAGCAAGGTTGATCAGCTCGTCCTCTGCAGCCCGTTGCGGGCAGTGATCGGAAAGACAGAAGCCCAGCACCACACCACTTTGAACATCCTGCCCAAGCGTCGACAGACAGGGCATGCGCTGCGCCAGATGCACGCCGAGCAAGGTCAGGTAGATGGGTTGCCAGACCAGGTAGGTCCAGCTGCGCACCGTCCAGTAATGCGGCCCGGCTTCGGGATGAGCCTGGCACCAGTGCTGATAAAGCGTGGCGATACGCTGTGCGTTGCCATCGCTGCCGCAAACCAGCAGATCAGCCTCGGCATCACCGATACGGCCCTGCAGCCCAGGCAGACTGCGGGAAATCACGTCGAGCAAGTGGTGAAGGTCGTGCATCGCGGCGAACCCGGATGATGGAAGCAGTGCGAGGGGCGAATTTAATCATTGATACGCATCTGCATCAAATTATCATTCGCCACTCAAGACTCACGCAGCCTTGGGTTTTCGCACCAGCAACGGGAACAGCGCCGCAGTCAGCAGCAAGCCGACAGCACCGACCCAGAACGGCATGACCTGGCCGTAATGGCTGACCAGCAGCCCCGCACCGTAGGCCGAGCCCATATTGCCCAGGCACTGGAAGATGTTGATCTTGCTGAAGTCCACAGCGTAGTGCTCTGGCGAGCTGAGTTCGAACAGCAAGGCATCCAGGCGCACGGTGACCTGATACAGCGCCCAACCGAACAGCACTCGGCCGAGCAGGATCAGCCACTGATCGCCGAAACCCTGAATGAAAGTGGCTGCCGCGCCCAACAGCAGACCGGCAAGAATGCCATCACGGGTGTTGCCTTGCTGGGTCGCGCGGCGCCCCCACCACAGCGCCAACACGGCCACAGCGCCGGGCAGCGCATAGACGAAGCCGGCCGCCATCTCGCTGTTCCAGTGCGCCACCTGCTGCCAATAGACGGCAAAGAACGGCCGGGTCACGTAACCGACGAAATAGAACAGCAGCATCACCAGACACAGGCGGTAGATCGCCGGCAGGCTGCGCGACTCGTTCTTCACCGGCGCCTCGTCGCTCGCCGGCTTTTCGCCCGCTGCAGGCAGGTAGCCACGCACCAGGTGCATGCAGATGGCCATCTGGATGAAGTCGCCAGCAGCCATTACCAGGAACACGTCGCCGATGTTCATGATCTGCAGGATCAGGCCGCCCAGCGCGGCACCGAGAATGGCGCCGAAGTGCACCACCACCGACAACGTGCCGATGGTCTGGGTGTGGTTGTCCTGCTGCTGCAAGCTCATTACGTAGGGATACATCAGCAGGTAGCTGCCCTTGAACACCACCATCAGCAGCGATACCACCCAGAACAGCGGCAGCGAGTCGATGAAATAGCAGGCCGCGGTCAGGCTGCCGGCCATCAACTGCGCGCTGATCAGAATACGCACCGGGTGCACACGCTTGGCCAGGCGCGCCCAGAGTGGGAACACCGACATCACCACCAGGCTGACCACCGCCAGATAGAGGCCGACATGCTGCTCCGGCGGGTTATCGAAACGCTCGGCGAAATACTGCGGATAAAAAGGGATGATCAGGTTATCGGTGATCACCGCCAGGGCGGTCATCATGATCAGGCAGGTACGCAGCGTCATTGGAGGCATTCGGGCAAGGCGGCAGGGCCGCGCATGATGCCATCCCCAGGCCGGTTAATGCCAATACAGACGAGAATCAGAAAGGCTAGCAACCGGCATGGCGTGCAGCGACTTCAGGCCTGTTAGTGATAAGCTCGCGCACCATGAAAACGCCAAACTTCCGCCCCGTAGTACTCTGTATGTCCGGTCACGACCCCAGTGGTGGTGCCGGTCTGCAGGCTGATATCGAAGCCCTGCTGGCTCAAGGCTGTCACGCCGCCCCGACGGTGACCGCCCTGACCGTGCAGGATACCGTCAACGTCTCCGACTTCCGTGTGCTCGACCGCGACTGGGTACTGGCCCAGGCCCGTGCAGTGATCGCCGACATGCCGGTCGCCGCCGTCAAGCTGGGCATGCTCGGCTCGGTAGAGATGGTCGAGAACGTGCTCGAAGTGATGAGCCAACTGCACGGTGTACCGCTGGTCTGCGACCCGGTGCTACGCGCCGGCGGCGGCGGCTCGCTGGGCAAGGATGACGTCGGCTATGCCATGCGCGAACGCCTGTTCGCCGTGTCCACCATCGCCACGCCGAACCTGCCGGAAGCGCGCATCCTCGCCGAACTGCCGGAAGGCAGCGCCGACGAGTGCGCCGAGAAACTGCTGCCCTTCATCGAGCACCTGCTGATCACCGGCGGCCACGGCGACGAAGCCGAAGTGCACAACCGCCTGTACAGCCGCGATGGAAGTCGCCACACCTTTACCTGCGCACGCCTGCCCGGCAGCTACCACGGCTCCGGCTGCACCTTGGCCAGCACCCTGGCCGGTCGCCTGGCGCTGGGTGAAGAACTGGTCAGCGCGGTGAAAAGCGCCCTGGACTACACCTGGCGTACCCTGCGCGACGCCGAACAACCCGGCCACGGCCAGTACGTGCCACGCCGCCTGCCGCTGGATTACGGCCAATGAGTCTGCGCGGCCTCTACGCCATCACCGATACCCCTCTGCTGGCGGGTGGTAAGCTGTTGCCCTACGCCGAATCGGCGCTGGCTGGCGGTGCGCGCCTGCTGCAGTACCGCGACAAATCAGGCGATGCCATACGCCGCCTCGATGAAGCGCAAGCTCTGGCCGAACTCTGCCTGCGCCACGGTGCCACGCTGATCATCAACGACGATCTGGAGCTGGCTGCGCGCCTGGGCGTCGGCCTGCACCTCGGTCAGAGCGACGGCTCGCTGGCCACCGCCCGCGCCCGTCTCGGTACGGATGTCGTCATTGGCGGCACCTGCCATGCCCAGTTGGAGCTGGCCGAGCGCGCCGTCGCCGAGGGCGCCAGCTATATCGCCTTTGGCCGCTTCTTCAATTCCAACACCAAACCCGGCGCTCCAGCTGCCACCGTGGAGCTGCTGGATCAGGCCCGCGCGCGCTTTGCCCAGCCCATCGTCGCCATCGGCGGCGTGACACTGGAAACCGCACCCGGCCTGATCGCCCGCGGCGCCAGCATGATCGCCGTGATCCACGCCCTGTTCGCTGCCGACTCCGCCTTCGAGGTGGAAGATCGCGCCCGCGCCTTCGCCGCGCTGTTCGACTGATTCGCTTCCAGAGAGACCTGCCATGTCCCGTTCCGAAATTCTCTTCGCCAACGCCCAGAAACACATCCCCGGCGGCGTCAACTCGCCAGTGCGTGCTTTCCGCAGCGTCGGCGGCACCCCGCTGTTCTTCAAGCACGCCGAAGGCGCTTACGTGGTGGATGAAGACGACAAGCGCTACGTCGACTATGTCGGTTCCTGGGGCCCGATGATCCTCGGCCACAGCCACCCGGACGTGCTCGACTCGGTGCGTCGCCAACTGGAGCACGGCCTGTCCTACGGCGCGCCGACCGCCCTGGAAACCGAAATGGCCGAGCTGGTTTGCAGCTTGGTGCCGTCGATGGAGATGGTGCGCATGGTCAGCTCCGGTACCGAGGCGACCATGAGTGCCATCCGCCTGGCCCGTGGTTACACCGGCCGCGACAGCATCATCAAGTTCGAAGGCTGCTACCACGGCCACTCCGACAGCCTGCTGGTCAAGGCCGGCTCCGGCGCCCTGACCCAGGGCGTGCCGAACTCCGCAGGCGTGCCAGCGGCCTTCGCCAAACACACCCTGACCCTGCCGTTCAACGACATCGATGCCGTGGCCGAGTGCCTGGCGCAAGTCGGCAAAGAAGTGGCGTGCATCATCGTCGAGCCAGTGGCCGGCAACATGAACTGCGTGCCGCCGGCGCCAGGTTTCCTCGAAGGCCTGCGCGAGCAGTGCGACAAGCACGGCGTGGTGCTGATATTCGACGAAGTGATGACCGGTTTCCGCGTCGCCCTCGGCGGCGCGCAAGCGTACTACAGTGTGAACCCGGACCTGACCACCTTCGGCAAGATCATCGGCGGCGGCATGCCGGTGGGCTGCTTCGGCGGCAAGCGCGCGATCATGGAATGCATCGCCCCGCTCGGCCCGGTCTACCAGGCCGGCACCCTGTCGGGTAACCCGCTGGCCATGGCCGCCGGCCTGACCACCCTCAAGCTGATCAGCCGTCCGGGCTTCCACAGCGAGCTGACCGACTACACCTCGCGCATGCTCGCCGGCCTGCAGGAACGCGCCGATGCTGCCGGCATCCCCTTCGTCACCACCCAGGCGGGCGCCATGTTCGGTCTGTACTTCAGTGGCGCGGACGACATCGTCACCTTCGCCGACGTGATGGCCAGCGACAGCGCACGCTTCAACCGCTTCTTCCATCTGATGCTAGATGGCGGCGTGTACCTGGCGCCGAGCGCCTTCGAAGCGGGCTTCACCTCCATCGCCCATGGCGACAAGGAGCTGGAAATCACCTTCGCGGCCGCCGAGCGCGCCTTCGCCGAGCTGAAAAAAGCCTGATGCAATACAGCACCGCCTTCAGTGATGCGTTGCTGGCACTGGCGTGCGCCGCCTGCGTCTGGCTGATCGGCCGGGCGCGCGGCCGCTATGGCGAGGGTGATCAGCCTGCCTTGTTCTGCGCCCTGCTCGGCTTTCTGCTGCCGGCTACGGCGGCCTGCGTCGGCGTAATGCGCTACGGTTTCGACCCAAGCTGGCAGCCCGCGCACCTGTGGCTCTCGCAGGCCAGCAGCTTTCTCGGCCTGCCCCTGCTCGGCGCTGCGGCCTTGGCGTTGGGCCGTGGCTGGGCCTGGAGTCGGCCGAACTGGGGGCGCATCCTGCTTGGTCTGTGCGCCTTCTTCGAACTGTTCCGCCAGCTTGGCTACCTGGAGGATTACCGCCTGGCACTGAACCTGGCCACGCTGGTGCTGATTCTCTATGCCGGCGCAGTCCAATGGCCGCGCCGGGCGCCAGCGATCAGCGCAGCTGTTGTGGTGGGCCTGTTTCTGCTGGCTGGCCTGGCGGTCGGCACCGAGGGCGTGATCGGACCGCTGCGCCGTATCGACCTGTTTCACGTGCTGCTCACGCCGGCGTACCCGCTGCTGGCCTGGCTGCTGCTGAGCCTGCCGGGAAGTGCGAAACGACAGACCGGGTAAAGCCTTTGTAAGGAGCACGCGGTTTATTCCATAATGCGACGGTCGGCACGTTTTGCGCCGACCGGGCACGTCACCCGACCTGAACTGCCGAGGTCCCGTTATCCAGATGAACCGCACCGGCCGCACCCTGTCCCTGGGCTGCCTGTTGCTTTTCCTCCCGCTGTTTGCGTTCGCAGGCGGCAACTCTCTGCTGATCCCCGCCAGCGGCAGCTGCGCCCTGAACGCCGCTCCCGAAGAAATGCCCGATGCACTGGCCAGCTGCCAGGAAATGGCACGCGCCGGCAACATGCAGGCGGCCTTCGAGCTGGGCGAGTATTACTACGACGGCAAACGCACCCCACGTGACCTCAAGCAAGCCCTGACCTGGTTCGAGCGCGCGTCGCTACAGGGTCACGCCGAAGCGCAACTGCGCCTGGGCACCATGTTCTTCCGCGGCGAAGGCGTACCGGCCAACAACGTGCAGGCCTACATCGTATTGAAGATGGCGTCGGTCAATGGCTCGGACGAAGCCATGGACAGCGCCGACCTGGTGTCGGCACAGATGCGTCGCGATGAACTGGAAATCGCCAGCCAGGTGCTGGGGCAGATCTTCCGCAGCTATCTGCTGGAGCTGCAGACCGCCGAAGGTCGATCGCCCTTCTCGCCGCTGCCTTAAAAACACTGGTGCGCGCGGCGCCCCCTACGACTCTGAGCTTATTTGTCCGGCATCGGCATGGGGAATGGCATTACGTTGCCGCCGCCCTTGGCTTCGCTGATCTTCGCCGTGCCCAGACGCTCTACCTCGTCGATGCGGATGATCGCGTGCATCGGTACGAAGCTGCGCACCACACCCTCGAACTGCGCCTTGAGCTTCTCCTCGCTGGGGTCGACCACCAGCTGGCTGCGCTCGCCGAAGACGAACTCCTCCACTTCCAGAAAGCCCCACAGATCGCTCTGATAGATCTGCTTGGCGTACATCTCGTACACCTGGCCCTGGTTGAGAAAAATCACCTTGTAGATGGGATCGCGCTTGCTCATGAAGACTCGAAGGCAGGAAAAACGGGGCGCGCAGAATATCACAGCGCCGCATGCGTAGCCCGGATGCAATCCGGGCTACAGGAACTGAGCGGTGGCATCGCTCTTGGCACACGCCTATAATGCGCGGTCATTTTTTAACCACCTCAGACAGTGCCATGACCAAGAAGCTCTATATCGAAACCCACGGTTGCCAGATGAACGAGTACGACAGCTCGCGCATGGTCGACCTGCTGGGCGAGCATCAGGCCCTGGAGGTCACGGAAAAACCCGAAGACGCCGACGTGATCCTGCTCAACACCTGCTCAATCCGTGAGAAGGCGCAGGACAAGGTGTTCTCCCAGCTCGGCCGCTGGCGCGAGCTGAAGCAGGCCAACCCGGACCTGGTGATCGGTGTCGGCGGCTGCGTGGCCAGCCAGGAAGGCGCGGCGATCCGCGACCGCGCGCCCTATGTCGACGTGGTATTCGGCCCGCAGACCCTACACCGCCTGCCGGAAATGATCGACGCCGCGCGCGTGACCAAGACCGCCCAGGTGGATATCAGCTTCCCCGAAATCGAGAAATTCGACCGCCTGCCCGAGCCGCGCGTCGACGGCCCTAGCGCCTTCGTCTCAGTGATGGAAGGCTGCAGCAAGTACTGCACCTTCTGCGTGGTGCCCTACACCCGCGGCGAGGAAGTCAGCCGCCCACTGGTCGACGTGCTGATGGAAATCACCTCTCTGACCGAGAAGGGCGTGAAGGAAGTCACCCTGCTCGGGCAGAACGTCAACGGCTATCGCGGGCAAGCGCCGGACGGCCATATCGCCGATTTCGCCGAGCTGCTGCATGCCGTGGCCGCCCTCGACGGTATCGAGCGCATCCGTTACACCACCAGCCACCCGCTGGAGTTCTCCGACGCCATCATCCAGGCTCACGCCGAGATTCCGCAGCTGGTGAAGTACCTGCACCTGCCCGTGCAGTCCGGCTCCGACCGCATCCTCGCGGCGATGAAGCGCAACCACACCGCGCTGGAATACAAGTCGCGCATCCGCAAGCTGCGCGCCGCCGTGCCGGACATCCTGATCAGCTCGGACTTTATCGTCGGCTTCCCCGGCGAGACCGAGAAGGATTTCGAGCAGACCATGAAGCTGATCGAGGACGTCGGCTTCGACTTCTCCTTCTCCTTCATCTACAGCTCGCGCCCCGGTACTCCGGCCGCCGATCTGGTCGACGACACCCCGGACGAGGTGAAGAAACAGCGCCTGGCCCTGCTGCAGCACCGCATCAACCAGAACGGTTTCGAGAACAGCCGGCGCATGGTCGGCACGGTGCAGCGCATCCTGGTCAGCGACTACTCGAAGAAGGACCCGGGCATGCTCCAGGGCCGTACCGAGCAGAACCGCATCGTCAACTTCCGTTGCGACAATCCGCGCCTGATCGGCCAGTTCGTCGACGTGCACATCGACGACGCCCTGCCCCATTCGCTGCGCGGCACCCTGCTGGATACCGAGACCCTCCACTAACGTAGCGGTCGTCCACACTTTGCGTTGTGGGCGACCAGCGTTATGCTGCCTTTTCATACCCAGACAAGTGACGATCACTCCATCACCTTGAACGCCTCTCTAGAACCTCATCGTTTCACCCTCGAACCTTTCGAGGCCCGCCGTTTCGCCAACCTCTGCGGCCAGTTCGACGAGCACCTGCGCCTGATCGAAGAGCGCCTCGGCCTGGAAATCCGCAACCGTGGCAACCAGTTCGAAATGCTTGGCAGCGCCGACAAGACCCAGGCCGCCGAGCAGCTGCTGCGCAAGCTGTACCGCGAAACCAAAGCCACCGAGCTGTCGCCCGACCTGGTGCACCTGTACCTGCAGGAGTCCGGCATCGAGGAACTGGTCAACCCCAGCAACCTTCCGCAAGTGACGTTGCGCACCAAAAAGGGCGTGATCAAACCGCGCGGCGCCAACCAGCAGCGCTACGTCAAGGCGATCCTCGACAACGACATCAACTTCGGCATAGGCCCGGCCGGTACTGGCAAGACCTACCTGGCCGTGGCCTGCGCGGTGGACGCGCTGGAGCGCGAACAGGTACGGCGCATCCTGCTGGTGCGCCCGGCGGTCGAGGCCGGTGAGAAGCTCGGCTTCCTGCCTGGTGACCTGGCACAGAAGATCGACCCCTACCTGCGTCCGCTGTACGACGCGCTATACGAGATGCTCGGTTTCGAATACGTGGCCAAGCTGATCGAGAAGCAGGTGATCGAGATCGCGCCGCTGGCCTACATGCGTGGCCGCACGCTTAACAACAGCTTCATCATTCTCGACGAGAGTCAGAACACCACCGTCGAGCAGATGAAGATGTTCCTCACCCGTATCGGTTTCGGCTCCACCGCTGTGATCACCGGCGACATCACCCAGGTCGACCTGCCGCGCGGCACCAAGAGCGGCCTGGCCCACGTCATCGAGGTACTGCGTGACGTACCCGGCATCAGCTTCACCCACTTCAAGCCCAAAGACGTGGTGCGCCACCCTCTGGTGCAGCGCATCGTCGAAGCCTACGAGCGCCACGACGCACGCCTGAACGACAAGGGCGACGGTCACGATGCTTGAACTGGACCTGCAACTGGCCACTGACGGCCAGCACCCGGACGAGGCGCAACTGCGCCGCTGGTGCGAGCTGGCCCTGCGCCAACGCACGGCCGATTCGGAGCTGACCATCCGCCTGGTCGACGAGGCCGAAGGTCGCGAGCTGAACCACACCTGGCGGCACAAGGACTACGCCACCAACGTCCTGTCCTTCCCTGCCGAGATTCCCGATGGGATTCTCGACATCCCGCTGCTCGGCGACCTGGTGATCTGCGTGCCAGTGGTCGAGCGCGAAGCGGCCGAGCAAGGCAAGGCGCTGGAGGCGCACTGGGCGCACCTGGTGATCCACGGCTGCCTGCACCTGCTGGGCTATGACCACATCGAGGAAGACGAAGCCCTCGAGATGGAAGATCTGGAACGACAATTGCTCGCCGAATTGGGTCATCCCGACCCTTATGCCGGTGACGAATCTCCTAATGAAAAGGACCCCGAGTAAAACGCCATGAGCGAAGACCGATCGAGCAACGAGCAAAAGTCCTGGTTCAACAAGCTGACCCAGGCTTTTGCTCATGAGCCGAGAAACCGCCAGGAACTGCTGGAAGTCCTGCGCGAAGCCCACCAGAACAAGCTGCTCGACAGCGAAGCACTGGCCATCGTCGAAGGCGCCATCCAGGTCGCCGACCTGCAGGTACGCGACATCATGGTGCCGCGCTCGCAAGTGATCAGCATCAAGGCCAGCCAGACGCCCCGCGAATTCCTGCCCGCCATCATCGACGCCGCGCACTCGCGCTATCCGGTAGTCGGCGAAAGCCTTGATGACGTGATCGGCATCCTCCTGGCCAAGGATCTGCTGCCGCTGATCCTGCAGGGCGAACAGCCCAACTTCAACATCAAGGACCTGCTGCGCCCGGCCACCTTCGTGCCCGAGTCCAAGCGCTTGAACGTGCTGCTACGTGAGTTCCGCGCCAACCACAACCACATGGCCGTGGTCATCGATGAATACGGCGGCGTCGCCGGCCTGGTGACCATCGAGGACGTGCTCGAGCAGATCGTCGGCGATATCGAGGACGAGCACGATGTCGAGGAAGACGGCTACATCAAGCCGCTGCCCTCTGGCGACTACCTGATCAAGGCGCTGACCCCCATCGAAAGCTTCAACGAAACCTTCGACAGCGAGTTCTCCGACGACGAGTACGACACCGTTGGTGGTCTGGTGATGAGCGCCTTTGGCCACCTGCCCAAGCGCAACGAGGTCACTGAGATCGGCGAATTCCGCTTCCGTGTGCTCAACGCCGACAGCCGCCGCATCCATCTACTGCGCCTGACGCCGGTTAGCCGCTGAGTCTCAGCCGCCCTTGCCCAGCGAGGGCGGCCGCTTCCCCCTGCGCCATTTCCGCTCTACCCTTGCGCCACCCTGATTCCAAGGATCTAACCATGCTGCAATGGATCACTCGTCCAGGCTGGCCCGGCCACCTGCTTGCCTGCGGCGCAGGCGCCCTGACCACCCTGGCGCTCGCCCCGTTCGATCTTTGGCCATTGGCCGTGCTGTCCATTGCCCTGTTCTATTTCAGTTTGCGCCATCTGCTCCCCGGCCAGGCAGCGCTGCGCGGCTGGAGCTACGGCTTCGGCCTGTTCGCCGCCGGCACCAGCTGGGTGTATGTCAGCATCCATGACTATGGCGCGGCATCACCGGCACTGGCCGGCTTTCTCACCCTGGGTTTCGTCGCCGGCCTGGGTCTGCTTTTTGCCCTGACGGCCGTCCTCTGGGCGCGCTGGATACGCCGCAACGAAGCGCCACTGGCCGACGCCCTGGCATTCGCCGCGCTATGGGTCGCCCAGGAAGTGTTTCGCAGCTGGTTCCTCACCGGCTTCCCCTGGCTCTACGCCGGCTACAGCCAGCTCGAAGGACCGCTGGCCGGCCTGGTGCCAATTGGCGGAGTCTGGCTGTCGTCCTTCGTCATCGCCCTGTCGGCCGCGCTGATCATCAACTTGGAGCAATTGCGCAAGCACAAACCGCGCTACCTCTGCGCCCTGCTCCTGCTGCTGAGCCCCTGGCTCGCAGGCCTGGCACTGAAAGACCACAACTGGACCCGCGCCGCCGGCAACAGCCTGAGCGTCGCGGCCGTGCAAGGCAACGTCGAGCAGAACATGAAATGGGACCCGGCCCAGCTCAACGCGCAGCTCGCCCTGTACCGCGACCTCAGCTTCAGCGCCAAGCAGGTCGACATACTGGTCTGGCCGGAAACGGCGATCCCGGTACTCAAGGACATGGCGCAGGGCTATATCGGCGTGATGGATCGCTTCGCCCGTGACCGCAACAGTGCGCTGATCACCGGCGTACCAGTGCGGCAGTCCAACGAGCGCGAGGAGATTCGCTATTACAACGCGATCACCAGTTTTGGCGAAGGCCAGGGCACCTACCTCAAGCAGAAGCTGGTGCCGTTTGGTGAATACGTGCCCCTGCAAGACCTGCTGCGCGGCCTGATCGCCTTCTTCGACCTGCCGATGTCCGACTTCGCCCGCGGCCCGAGTGACCAGTCACCGCTGCTGGCCAAGGGACATCGCATCGCGCCGTTCATCTGCTACGAAGTGGTCTACCCGGAGTTCGCGGCGGCACTTGCGGCGGACAGCGACATCCTGCTGACGGTGAGCAACGATGCCTGGTTCGGCACCTCCATCGGCCCCCTACAGCATCTGCAGATGGCGCAGATGCGTGCACTGGAAGCCGGGCGCTGGATGATCCGCGCGACCAACAACGGCATGACGGTGATCATCGACCCACAAGGGCGCATCCAGTTCGGCTTGCCGCAGTTCGAACGCGGCGTGCTCTACGGCGAAGTGGTGCCCATGCAGGGGCTCACGCCCTACCTGCAATGGCGCATCTGGCCACTGGCGATTCTCTGCGCCCTGCTATTGGGCTGGGCGCTGCTGGCCAGCCGCATGGCCAAGACGCTGTAGGGCGGTCTCGCGAGCGAAGCGAGCAGCCCGCCAGCCCTCGGAACGCGGAATCCGCAGGCGAACTGCCTGCGGCGAGTACGCCCTACTGCTTGCCGTAGACAATGGGATACGCCAACAACCCTATGAACTCGTTGAGCAACTGACTGCTCTGCCAGATAGCCCTCGACTCCGGTAGCCAGCCACCCAGCGGGCGATCGTAACCCGCGCTGAGATAGCCCATCGGCGCGGTGATCACCTCGAAGCCGGCCTGCTCGAAACTCCAGCGTGCACGCTGCATATGCCAGGCCTGGGTGACCAGCACCACGCGCCGCACGCCCTGGGGCTGCAACAATTCAGCGCTGCGCACGGCATTCTCCCAGGTGGTGCGGCTTTGCTCCTCCAGCCAGCGAATCTCCAGCCCGTAGTCGAGGCGCATTGCATCGGCCATCAACGCCGCCTCACTGGGCGGCTGGCCGTAGTGCAGGCCGCCAGTGGCAGCAAGTGGCAGGCCGGAGGCACGCGCAAGGCGCGCGGCGTAGCGCAGGCGCTCCAAGGCCATCAGTCCAGGCTGATCGGTACGCCCCCAGCCCGGGTCATTCTGCTCGCGCCCGGCACCGAGAATCACGATGGCGTCGGCACGCTGCGCCAGCGTTGCCCACTGCGCCTGCTCCAGCACCGGCTCACGCTCCAACCAGGCGGCACTCCACTGCGTCACGGCAGGCAGGCTCATCAGCCACAGCCCACCGAAACCGACGGCAACGCAGGCAAACGCGAGCCGTGGAAAGCGGCGACGCAGCCACCAGCCCAGCGCGATCAGCAGGAGTAGAACGCCTGGCGGCATCAACAGTTGTTTAAGGATGAAGCGAATCGGCATCAGGCACCTCCGGGGCGCCCAAGCCTAGCAGGTTGGTTTTCAACTGGCTGCTAACGCGGATTACCGCTGCGAAACAGCCTGGAGCCACAGGCCTGGCAAGCTCGTGCATCCTGCCCTCGATGCCAGCTGACTAGCGCACCGCAGAGTGCGCAACAAAGCGCCTGACGCCGCTTCATCATGGGTTTGACCCTGCCCATCGGCTTGCCGCCAACGGACTTGGCACTGCGCAGTGGTTGGCGCTGTATCAGCGCCAGCTCTTCAGCTGCCGCGTGCCAGCCGCGCAGCCAGTGCAGGTCACGGTTGAGGTAGGCACGGATCAGCTCCAGCTCCGCCGGGCTCAGCCCATCAAGCTCCAGCTCGCGCAGCGGCTCGGCATGCAGGCGACTCGCGGTATCGGCCTCTTCCAGCGCCAGGGCAAGCCTTTGTAGCAGTCGCTCGTAAAGGCCACCCCCTCGTTCCGTCTGCCGTGCATCCACCATCTAACCACCTCACGAGCCCCGACAACCGCGGCCTTGAGTAAAGCTTAGCGAAGGCCCTGTGTGCAGCCTGGCGGCGCGACCAACGGCGGGCTCGGCATAATCTGGGTTTCCCTCGATAGACAGCGCTCATGTATGCTACGACGTTTCCCGCAAGCCCCATTCCTTCAGCGCCAGAGCCATGCACGAACAGTACTCGCCCCGTGAAATAGAAGCCGCCGCGCAGTCCCACTGGGACGCGCAACAATCCTTCGTCGTCAGCGAACAACCCGGCAAGGACACCTTCTACTGCCTGTCGATGTTCCCCTACCCCAGCGGCAAGCTACACATGGGGCACGTGCGCAACTACACCATCGGTGACGTGATCGCCCGCTATCAGCGCATGCAGGGCAAGAACGTGCTGCAGCCGATGGGCTGGGACGCCTTCGGCATGCCGGCGGAAAACGCCGCGATGAAGAACCAGGTGGCGCCGGCCAAGTGGACCTACGAGAACATCGCCTACATGAAGTCCCAGCTCAAATCGCTGGGCCTGGCCATCGACTGGACGCGTGAAGTCACCACCTGCAAGCCGGACTACTACCGTTGGGAGCAGTGGCTGTTCACCCGCCTGTTCGAGAAGGGCGTGATCTACCGCAAGAACGGTACCGTCAACTGGGACCCGGTAGACCAGACCGTACTGGCCAACGAACAGGTCATCGACGGCCGTGGCTGGCGTTCGGGCGCGCTGATCGAGAAGCGCGAAATCCCGATGTACTACTTCAAGATCACTGCGTATGCCGAAGAGCTGCTGAGCAGCCTGGATGAACTGGATGGCTGGCCAGAGCAGGTCAAGACCATGCAGCGCAACTGGATCGGCAAGAGCTTCGGTGCCGACATCGTGTTCGACTACGACGTCGCCAGCATCGGCATCGACGGCCAGCTCAAGGTCTACTCGACCCGCCCGGACACCCTGATGGGCGCCACCTACGTGGCCGTGGCCGCCGAACACCCGCTGGCCCAACGCGCCGCCGAGGGCAACCCGGCCATCTCCGCCTTCATCGCCGAATGCAAGGCCGGCTCCGTGGCCGAGGCCGACATGGCCACCATGGAGAAGAAGGGCGTGGCCACCGGCCAGTTCGTCATTCATCCGCTGACCGGCGACAAGCTGCCGGTATTCGTAGCCAACTACGTGCTGTGGGGCTATGGCGAAGGTGCGGTAATGGCGGTGCCAGCGCATGATGAGCGCGACTTCGAGTTCGCCAACAAGTACGACCTGCCGATCACGCAGGTCTACGCCGGTGAAGGCAAGGACTACGACGCCAGCACCTGGCAGGACTGGTACGGCGACAAGGCCGGCCTGACCACCATCAACTCCGGCAAGTACGACGGCCTGGATTTCAGCGCCGCTTTCGACGCCATCGTCGGCGACCTGGAAGCCAGCGAGCACGGCGCGCGCAAGACCCAGTTCCGCCTGCGCGACTGGGGCATCAGCCGCCAGCGCTACTGGGGCTGCCCGATCCCGATCATCCACTGCGACGCCTGCGGCGACGTGCCGGTGCCGGAAGACCAGTTACCGGTAGTGCTGCCCGAAGACGTGGTCCCGGACGGCGCCGGCTCACCGCTGGCCAAGATGCCCGAGTTCTACGAGTGCAGCTGCCCGAAATGCGGCGCCCCGGCCAAGCGCGAAACCGACACCATGGACACCTTCGTCGAGTCGTCCTGGTACTACGCGCGCTACGCCTCGCCGCAATACACCGGCGGTATGGTCGACCCGGCTGCAGCCAACCACTGGCTGCCGGTGGATCAGTACATCGGCGGCATCGAGCACGCCATCCTGCACCTCTTGTACGCGCGCTTCTTCCACAAGCTGATGCGCGACGAAGGCCTGGTGTCGTCCAACGAGCCGTTCAAGAACCTGCTGACCCAAGGCATGGTGGTCGCCGAGACCTACTACCGCACCCTGGAAAACGGCGGCAAGGACTGGTTCAATCCGGCCGACGTGGAAGTCGAGCGTGACGCCAAGGCCAAGGTCATCGGCGCCAAGCTCAAGAGCGACGGCCTGCCGGTGGAAATCGGCGGCACCGAGAAGATGTCCAAGTCGAAAAACAACGGCGTCGACCCGCAGGACATGATCGACGCTTACGGCGCCGACACCTGCCGCCTGTTCATGATGTTCGCCTCGCCGCCCGACATGAGCTGCGAGTGGTCGGATGCCGGTGTCGAAGGCGCCAACCGCTTCCTGCGTCGCGTCTGGCGTCTGGCGCAGAGTCACGTCAGCGCCGGCCTGCCGGGCAAGCTGGATGTGAACACTCTCACCGACGAGCAGAAGGCTGTACGCCGCGCCATTCACTTGGCCATCAAGCAAGCCAGCAACGATATCGGTCAGCACCACAAATTCAACACCGCCATCGCCCAGGTGATGACCCTGATGAACGTGCTGGAAAAGGCTGCCACTGCGACCGAACAGGATCGCGCACTGCTGCAGGAAGGCCTGGAAATCGTCACTCTGCTGCTCGCGCCGATTACCCCGCACATCAGCCATGAGCTGTGGCAGCACCTGGGTCATACCGATGCGGTGATCGATGCGCAGTGGCCACAGGTCGACGAGTCGGCCCTGGTGCAGGACAGCCTGACCCTGGTGGTACAGGTCAACGGCAAATTGCGTGGCGAGATCATCGTGGCAGCCAGCGCCAGCCGTGAAGACGTCGAGGCCGCCGCTCGTGCCAACGAAAACGTGCTGCGCTTCACCGAAGGCCTGAGCATTCGCAAGGTCATCGTGGTGCCAGGCAAGCTGGTCAACATAGTCGCCAACTGATTAAGCTCGGCGCCACACATGTGTGGCGCCGTGATCCGCCAAGGGGATATGAGAATGATGAAACGGAATCTGCTGATCATCGGCCTGGCTGGCCTGCTCAGCGCGTGCGGCTTCCAGCTGCGTGGCACCGGCGACGTACAGTTCGCTCTCAAGGAACTCGACGTCAGCGCGCGCGACGCCTACGGCGACACCGTGCAGCAAGTGCGCGAAATCCTGGAGAACAACGATGTTCGCGTCTACTCCGGTGCGCCCTACAAACTGGTGATCGCCCGCGAGACCGAGAATCGTCGCAGTGCCAGCTACAGCAGCGGTGCGCGTACCGCCGAGTACGAGCTGACCATGGGCCTGGAATACGAGATCCGCGGCGCACAGAACCTGCTGCTGACCGGTAACAAGGTGGAAGTGCAGAACTACTACCAACAAGACGACAACAACCTCGCAGGTTCCGACCAGGAAGCTGCTCAGCTGCGCAGCGAGCTGCGCCGTGAAATGATCCAGCAACTTGCGCAGAACCTGCAGCAGATCACCCCAGAACAACTGGACCAACTGCAGCAGACCGCAGAAGCCCGCGCCAAGGCCGAAGCCGAAGCCCTGGAAGCGGCTCGTCGTGCTCGCGAGAGCCAGGTCGCCCCGCAGCAGTCGCCAATCGAACTGCCGTCCCGCTAAAGGCTCAAGGGCCGCACCTGCGGCCCGACGCCCCGCCTGCCTAATGACATCGACTCGATGAAGCTTGCCCCCGCGCAACTCGGCAAACACCTGCAAGGCACGCTCGCACCTGTCTATGCGATCAGCGGCGACGAGCCATTGCTGTGCCAGGAAACCGCTGACGCCGTCCGTAATGCCTGTCGCCAGCAGGGGTTCGGCGAACGCCAGGTGTTCAATGCCGAAGCCAACTTCGACTGGGGCAACCTGCTACAGGCGGGTGCCAGCCTCTCGCTGTTCGCCGAGAAGCGCCTGCTGGAACTGCGCCTGCCCTCCGGCAAGCCAGGCGACAAGGGCGCCGCCGCCCTGCTCGAGTACCTGGCCCGCCCGCCCGAGGACACCGTCCTGCTGCTGAGCCTGCCCAAGCTCGATGGCAGCACGCAAAAATCCAAATGGGCCAAAGCGCTGATCGACGGCCAGGTGAGCCAGTTCATCCAGATCTGGCCGGTAGATGCCAATCAGCTGCCGCAGTGGATTCGCCAGCGCCTCGCGCAGGCCGGCCTGAGCGCCAGCGCCGATGCGGTGGACATGATCGCCGCGCGGGTCGAAGGCAACCTGCTGGCGGCCGCCCAGGAAGTGGAAAAGCTCAAGCTGCTCGCCGAAGGCAATCAGGTGGATGCCGAAACCGTCCAGGCCGCCGTAGCTGACAGTGCGCGTTTTGACGTCTTCGGCCTGATCGACTGCGCCCTCGCTGGCGATGCCGCACACGCCCTGCGCGTCCTCGAAGGGCTACGTGGTGAAGGGGTGGAAACCCCGGTGATTCTCTGGGCGCTGGCGCGCGAGATTCGTCTGCTGGCCGGCATCGCCCACCAACAGAGCCAGGGCATCCCATTGGACAAAACCTTCTCCAGCGCCCGCCCGCCAGTCTGGGATAAACGTCGCCCCCTGGTTTCCAAAGCCTTGCAGCGTCACAGCAGCAAACGCTGGGGCCAGTTGCTGCAGCAGGCGCAGTTGATCGACGCACAAATCAAGGGCCAGGCGCCCGGTGATCCGTGGAGCGAGCTGGCACTGCTGACCCTGCAGTTGGCCGGACAGCGTCTGCGCCTGTAATTGTTGCTGCCCACCCTACGAGCTGAAAGGCTTCGCGAGCAGAGCTCGCTCCTACGAGCTCCCCATCCAGACCGCAACCTGGACATTTTCTGTACAGCGGCGCATAGTCTCCGCCGCCTGCATTGGCGCAGGACAGTCTGCATGAGGAAACGCCATGAGCAAGAAAGCCGGCAAACGGCCGAACAAGGCCAAATCCATCGTCGCCCAGCCACTGTTTCGCTCCCGCCAGGAACGACCACAGAAAGGTAAAGGCAGCTACCGCCGCGAAGCCTCCCACAATTGGGAGGCTTCTTGCTTTATGGGCCTCTTCGCTTCGCTGATAGCCCAGAATCCCCGTCGAGCATGCTAAGGTAACTGCCTGCTTAAACGCCTTGAGATAGACATGCCACACCAGCTTCCACGTCGCGCCCTGGCTCTGCTTCCTCTCCTGCTGCTGGCGGCCTGCGCCCAGGCCCCAGCGGAAAATCTGCCTACTGCCACTGCCCCTGCAGCGGTCCAGACCGCAGCCGAAACGCCCTTGCCCAGTTTTGCCGACTGGCGCCAGACGATGCGTAGCGAAGCGATTGCCGCCGGCATCGACGCAGCGCTATTCGATCGCGTATTCGCCGGCGTCACCCCCGACCCTGCAGTGCTTAAAGCAGATAGTAGTCAGCCCGAGTTCACTCGCCCGGTGTGGGAATATCTGGACGGTGCCGTCTCCTCCAGCCGTATCGGCCGCGGCCGGGTACTGCTAGCGCAGCACAGCCTGGTGCTGCAACGCATCGAGCAGCAGTACGGCGTCGAAGCCCCGATCCTGGTAGCCATCTGGGGCCTGGAGAGCAACTTCGGCAACAACATCGGCAGCAATAGCGTCATTCGCTCCCTCGCCACCCTGGCCTATGACGGTCGCCGCCAGGGTTTCTGGCGCGCCCAGTTGCTGGCTGCGCTGCAAATCCTGCAGAACGGCGATGTGTCCAGCGAGCGCATGATCGGCTCCTGGGCCGGTGCCATGGGGCAGACCCAGTTCATGCCGACGACCTACAACCAGCATGCCGTCGACTTCGACGGCGATGGCAAACGCGATCTGTGGGGTTCTTCGACCGACGCACTGGCATCCGCCGCACATTATCTACAGGCCTCTGGCTGGCAGCGTGGTCAACCTTGGGGCTTCGAGGTGAATCTACCGAACGGCTTCGACTACGCCCTGGCCGATCCCGATCAGCGCCGCACGCTGGCCGAGTGGGCAGAGCTCGGCGTCCGCCCGCTGGCACCGACAGGTGCGGCCGCCAGCGCCCGCGCCAGCCTGCAGCTGCCTGCCGGCCACAAAGGCCCGGCTTTCCTGTTGCTGGATAACTTCCGCAGCATCCTCAAGTACAACAACTCCACGTCCTACGCGCTGGCCATCGGCCTGCTTGCCGACAACCTGCTGCGTCCAAGCGAAGTCAAAGGACAGTGGCCGCGCGGCGAGCGCCAACTGGGTCGTAGCGAGCGCGTCGAACTGCAGGAGCTGCTGACCAAGGCAGGATTCGACCCAGGCCCGGCCGACGGCATCATCGGCGCCAATACGCGCAAAGCCATTCGCGCCCTGCAACTGCAGTTGAACTGGCCAGCCGATGGCTACCCCAATACCCAGTTGCTGGAACAGCTGCGCACACGCTGAATCCATGCCTGCTCCGGCAAGGGCTTGCCATGCGAGCCCTTGCCGAGCTGTCGCAGCGACGCCCAGGCGGCACCTTGCCGGTGCTTTGTCGACAGGCGGCCTCAACGTCTGCATACACCTTCTGTGGTAGACTGGCCGGCGGCCAAAAGCCACCTGCCCACGGAGCCTCTACCGGAGCCCAGATTTCCGATGTCCGACACCTCCTCGCCCAAATCCGTCGCCAGCGGCGAAAAGTTTCGCACCGCCCAAGGCATCACCGCGATCAAGGATGGCCAGAAGCGCCGCGCCTCGGCCGAGCCCCAGGTTTTCGAACCCAAGCCCAAGTGGCTGCGGGTCAAGGCCCCTGGCGGTAGCCGCTTCGAGGCGGTCAAGCGCAACGTCGGCGAACACCGCCTGAGCACCGTTTGCCAGGAATCGCATTGCCCGAACATGGGCGAGTGCTGGTCCAACGGCACGGCCACGATCATGCTGATGGGGTCGGTGTGCACCCGTGCCTGCCGCTTCTGCGCCGTGGACACCGGCAACCCCAATGGCTGGCTGGATCTGGAAGAGCCGCAGAACACCGCCAAGTCGGTGGAGCTGATGGCCCTGCGTTATATCGTGCTGACCTCGGTGGATCGTGACGACCTCGAAGACGGCGGCGCCGGCCACTATGCAGCCTGCGTGCGAGCGATCAAGGAAAACACCCCGCAGGTGGTAGTCGAGGCCCTGACTCCGGACTTCGATGGCGATCACCAGGCCATCGAGCGCGTGGTCGATTCCGGCCTGGAAGTCTTCGCGCAGAACGTCGAGACGGTCAAACGCCTCACCTATGTGGTTCGCGACCCGCGCGCTGGCTACGAGAAGACCCTCAAGGTGCTCGAGCACGCCAAGAAACACCGCCCGGACGTACTGACCAAAACCAGCCTGATGCTTGGCCTGGGTGAAACCGACGAAGAAATCCTGGAAACCATGGATGACCTGCGCGCCATCGGCGTGGACATCCTCACCCTCGGCCAGTACCTGCAACCCACGCGCAACCACCTCAAGGTGCAACGCTGGGTCAGCCCTGAAGAGTTCAATCGCTTGCGTGACATCGGCCTGGAGAAAGGCTTCATGGAAGTCGCCGCCGGCCCGCTGGTACGTTCCAGCTATCGCGCCGACCGCGTGTTCGAGAAGAACAACCTGGGCCTCGCCGCCCCGGTTCCAGTGCCTGGCCAGGAGGTCAACGCCAGCCTCATTCCAGCGCTGAATCTGAACTGACGGCTATCGCTGGATAAACGAAAGGGGCGCCATGGCGCCCCTTTGACTTTTCTGCTGTTCAAGGGCCCGCGCGCTGCCTGCCTTAACATGACCCTGGCGGACTGTTCGCTTCGCTCCTGAGTCCGCCCTACGCCCTGGAACCGCCCTCTGCTGTGCTGTAGCCCAATCGGCCGCGTAGCGCCTGCTCCAGCCGCTGCGCCACCTCGTCGATTGACGGCGGTGCATCGACCAGATCCCTAAGTTGAACCATCTTCAACCCGGCGTAGCCACAGGGGTTGATACGCAGGAAAGGCGTCATGTCCATATCGACGTTCAGCGCCAGGCCGTGGAACGAGCAGCCACGGCTGACGCGCAACCCCAGGGAAGCGATCTTGTCGCCTGCCACGTATACACCGGGCGCATCCGCCTTGGGCGCTGCCTCGATGCCATAGCCGGCCAATAGCTCGACCAGGCCCTGCTCCATGGCGGTGACCAGCTCACGTACGCCGAGATCGAGGCGACGTAGATCGAGCATCAGATAGGCCACCAGCTGCCCAGGACCGTGATAGGTCACCTGCCCGCCACGCTCGACCTGGATCACCGGAATATCGCCCGCAGCGAGCACATGCTCGGCCTTGCCGGCCTGCCCCTGAGTGAACACCTTGGGATGTTGCAGCAACCAGATTTCGTCGGGAGTCTGCGCATCGCGCTCACGGGTCAGTTGGCGCATGGCCTCCAGCGTGGGCTGGTAGTCGACCAGCCCGAGGTGACGGACGACAAGCTCGGGCATGGGTATCACAGCACCATATGCACGCGGCCGGTTGCACGCAGGTCGACGTGAATCGCCTGCAGCTGCTCGACACCGGTGGCAGTGATCAGCACCTGAACGGAAAGGAAGTTACCGTTGCGGCTGTCACGCATCACCAACGTGGAGGTATCCAGGTCGGGGGCGTGGCGCTGGATCACTTCGATTACCAGGTCGGAGAAACCCTCGCCAGCGGTACCAATGACCTTGATCGGGTAACGCTCACAGGGAAAATCGATTTTTGGCGGTTGGACATCACTATCGGTCATGGCATCAGCGGGCTTGTGGCCCGTCCAGAAAGGGCCGCTCCGGGTTGGAGCGGCGGGCTAAAAGAGGCATGGCTTACAGCACGTAAATGGGCACTGCTTCAGCCGGTTTCAATGCCATGACGACAACGCAGGTCGCTTTCAGCGGTGACTGTCAGTTGAACAGGCCGAAGAAGAACAGTCGAATGCTGTCCCACAGACGACGCAGCAGGCCGCCCTCTTCTACTGGCTCCAGCGCCACCAGATCGGTGCTGCGCACCACGTCGTCACCCAGTTTGACTTCGACCTTGCCGATCACATCGCCCTGCTGGATCGGTGCGATCAGCTGCGGGTTGATGATCATGCTGGCCTGCAGTTTTTCCAGCTGGCCCTTGGGCATGGTGATGGTCAGGTTCTCTGCCAGACCTGCCTTGACCTGATGTGCGGCGCCCTTCCAGACGGTGGCCTGAGCTAGCTCTGCGCCTTTCTGGTAGAAGGTGCGGCTTTCGAAGAAGCGGAAGCCATAGGTCAGCAGCTTCTGGGTTTCCGCCGCACGGGCCTGCTCGCTGTCGGTGCCGAATACCGAGGTGATCATGCGCGCACCATCACGTACGGCCGAGGCCACCAGGCAGTAGCCGGCCTCCGAGGTGTGACCGGTTTTCAGGCCATCGACGGTACGGTCGCGCCACAGCAGCAGGTTACGGTTGGGCTGCTTGATGTTGTTCCAGAGGAACTCCTTCTGCGAGTAGATCGCATAGTGCTCGGCGTCCTCGTCGATGATCGCGCGCGCCAGGATCGCCATGTCATGGGCACTGGAGTAGTGCTCCGGGTGCGGCAGGCCGGTGGCGTTCATGAAGTGACTGTTCTTCATGCCCAGGCGCTCGGCGGTAGTGTTCATCATGTCGGCGAAGGCGTCTTCGCTGCCGGCGATGTATTCGGCGATGGCGATGCTGGCGTCGTTGCCGGACTGGATGATGATGCCGTGCAGCAGATCGTCGACCGTGGCCTGGCTGTTCAGCGGCAGGAACATGGTGGAACCACCGGACGCGGCGCCACCGGTGCGCCAGGCATGCTCGCTGATGGTCACCAGATCCTGCTCGCCGATCTTGCCGTTGCGGATTTCCAAGGTGGCGATGTAAGCGGTCATCAGCTTGGTCAGACTGGCCGGCGGCAGGCGCTGGTCAGCGTTGTTCTCGACAAGGATGTTGCCGCTGGCGGCGTCCATCAGAACATAGGATTTGGCGGCCAGTTGCGGCGCCGCAGGCACCACCTGCTGGTTGGCCATGGCGAGTGGCGCGGCCAGAAGGGTAAGAACCAGTGAAGCACGTTGCACGAAGCTGGTGATGTTCATCCGTCTCTCGAAAATCGTTGCATGGGTTGTACGGCCCCGAAGGGCCATCTTTCGACTCGCCAATAGGCGAGCCTCGGATTTAGTCCGGCAAACACCGGTTAAGTTGCCATCAGTCGGCACGCACTAGCGTGGCCTGCCCCAGATTGGCCAGGCGCACGCTGCTCTGTAGCTGCTCAGCCTCGCCCTGGTTGCTGATCGGCCCCATGCGCACCCGATGCAGAATCTGCTGGTCGCGCACCACTGAGCTGATGAACACCGGCACACTGCTGGTCTGGCTCAGCTTGGACTTGAGCAGCTCCGCAGCGTCCGGATTGGCGAAGGCTCCCACCTGGAGATACAGGCCAGAGGCTCCGAGTGAATCGTTTTTTTTTGCGTCGATCTGCACGGGCACCACCGCAGCGGCGTGCTGCGTCGGCGGCGGCGCGTACTGCTCGACGACCTGCGGCACGGGCTGCGCGACGGGTTGAGCCACAGCAGCCTTGGCCGGCTGATTGTTGGCCAGCACCAATGGCACCGGACGACCCTGCTGCGCCCACCACTCGTGCGGGTCGATACCTTCGACCTTGACCCGCGCAGTGCCCTTCTCGGCATAGCCGAGCTTCTTCGCGGCAGCGAAGGACAGATCGATGATGCGGTCGGAGTAGAACGGCCCACGGTCATTGACCCGCAGGATCACCACCTTGCCGTTCTCCAGGTTGGTCACGCGCACGTAACTGGGCAGTGGCAATGTCTTGTGCGCTGCGGTCATGCCGTACAGATCGTAGGTTTCGCCGTTGGCAGTAGCCTGGCCATGGAATTTGGTGCCGTACCAGGAAGCAGGCCCTGTCGCCTGGTAGCGACGGGCGTCCTGAATCGGGTAGTACTGCTTGCCGAATACCACATATGGGCTGGCTTTGACCGGCCCGTAATGTGGCATGGGGATGGCGTCCTGAATCTTCGAGACATCGACGTCCCACCAGGGTGCGCCATCCCTGTGTGGCCGGTTGAAATCATCCGGGCCAGAGATACCGGCCGACTGACCGGGCACCACCGCGGGCTGCGGTGCCCGATTGGAGGAGCAGCTCGCCAGCAACAGCGCTGCCGTTACGCAGGCTGCCAGCGGCAGCAGTTTGGACGCACTCATCGATTACCCCGCGTTTCGACCAGCAGTTCGGCCAGTTGGTTGACTGCCATGGCATACATCACGCTGCGATTGTAGCGAGTGATGGTGTAGAAGTTGGGCAAACCGAACCAGTATTCGTCGCCTTGCGCGCCTTCCAGACGGAATGCGGTCACCGGCAGGTCTTCTGCCAGCTTGTCCTGGCTCTTCCAGCCCAGCGCGCGCAGCTCGGCGACGCTCTTCACCGGGTCCAGGCCCTGGGTCAGGCCTTCGTCGACGCGAGCACCGCTGGCCTCGACGCGACTGGCGACCTGGCCGCCGGCCTGCCAACCGTGACGTTTGAAATAGCTGGCAACACTGCCGATGGCATCGGTCGGGTTGCTCCAGATGTTGATATGGCCGTCGCCATCGAAGTCCACGGCGTAAGCACGGAAGCTGCTCGGCATGAACTGCGGCAGGCCCATGGCACCGGCGTAAGAGCCCTTGAGGCTGATCGGGTCGACCTGCTCCTCACGGGTCAGCAGCAGAAACTCGCGCAATTCCTTGCGGAAGAACGGTGCGCGCGGCGGGTAGTCGAAGGCCAGGGTCGACAGCGCATCCATTACCCGCCAGCTGCCGGTATTGCCGCCGTAGAAGGTTTCCACGCCGATGATGGCGACGATGAACTGCGGCGGCACACCGTACTCGGCCTCGGCTTTTTCCAGCGCAGCCTGGTTCTTGTTCCAGAACTCCACACCCTGAGCGATACGCTTGTCGGTGATGAAAATCGGGCGATAGTCCTTCCAGGGTTTGACCTTCTCGGCCGGACGCGAAATGGCATCGAGGATCGCCTGCTTGCGCTCGACCTCGGCGAACAGACTGACCAGTTGCTCACTGGCAAAGCCATAGTCGCGGGTCATTTCCTCGATGAACTCGGCCACCTGCGGCGAGCCGTCGTAATCGGCAGCCAGCGCCTGAGCGCCAGTGCCGAACACGCCGGCGATACCGACTCCCATCAACGTACGAGCAGCCCAACTACGCAGAGAATGCATTAACCCATAACCCCCAAATCAAACCTGAGCGATCCACTTTCTGTGGGTGTGGATCGCCATCAATATCCCGAAGCCTGACAACAGCGTGACCAGATGGGTTCCGCCGTAACTAATGAAGGGCAGCGGAACCCCAACCACCGGCAGCAGCCCGCTGACCATGCCGATGTTGACGAATACGTAGACGAAGAAGGTCATGGTCAGCGCCCCCGCCAGCAGCTTGCCGAACAGCGTCTGCGCCTGGGCGGTGATCACCAGGCCGCGCGCCAGCAGCAGCAGATAGAGCAACAACAACAGACAGACGCCGACAAGGCCGAACTCCTCCGCGAGCACGGCAATGATAAAGTCCGTGTGGCTTTCCGGCAAAAAATCCAGGTGCGACTGAGTACCCAGTAGCCAGCCCTTACCCAGCACGCCGCCGGAACCGATCGCCGCCTTGGACTGGATGATGTTCCAGCCCGACCCCAGCGGATCGCTCTCGGGATTGAGGAAGGTCAGCACGCGGCGTTTCTGGTAATCGTGCATGACGAAGTACCACATGCCCACCGCGATCGGCACCACGGCAGCGGCGGCGCCGATGATCCAGCGCCATTGCAGGCCGGCCATGAACACCACGAATGCGCCCGAGGCGAGGATCAGCAGCGAGGTGCCCAGGTCGGGTTGTTTGACGATCAGTACGAAGGGCACACCGATCATCGCCAGGCTGATGACAATGTGCTTGAAGCGCGGCGGCAGGTTGTGCCGCGACAGGTACCAGGCGATGGTCATCGGCATGATGATTTTCATCAGCTCCGACGGCTGGAAGCGGATCACCCCGGGGATATTGATCCAGCGTGTGGCGCCCATCGCGGTATGACCCATGACTTCCACCACCATCAGCAGCGCGACGCCTATCACGTAGGCAAGAGGCACCCAGCGCGCCATGAAGCGCGGGTCGAACTGGGCAATCACCACCACCGCGAGCATGCCAATGCCAAAGGACGACGCCTGCTTGAGCAGCAGGTCGATGTTCTTGCCACTGGCCGAATACAGGATGAACAGGCTGCCAGTGCCGAGAATCAGCAACAGCAGCAGCAACCAGCCATCGATGTGCATGCGCTGCAGCAGACTGGCGCGACGACGCAGCACGTCCTCGTCGGACAGGGTACGGTCGAAATTGCTGATCATCGCTGACTGACCTCGGCAGGCTTGGGCAACGCGAACTTGGCCTTGAGCTGGCCGGTTTCCTTATCCAGCAGCCAGGCATCCATCACCTGCTTGACCACCGGGGCGGCAACACCGGAGCCGGACTCACCGTTTTCCACCATGACCGCGACGGCGATCTGCGGGTTGTTCGCCGGTGCAAAACCGATGAACAGCGCGTGGTCGCGGTGGCGCTCCTGCACCTTGTTACGGTCGTACTTCTCACCTTGCTTGATCGCCACCACCTGCGCCGTACCGCTCTTGCCAGCGATACGATAGACCGAACTGTCACCGACTTTGCGCGCGGTACCGCGAGGGCCGTGCAACACCTCTTCCATACCGCGAATACCGTAATCCCAGAACTTGGGATCACGCAGGACGATATCCGCAATCGGATTGGGGTCTGACGGCAGGCGGCCATCGACGCTCTTGGCCAGGTGCGGACGAATCCACTTGCCGCGCGTGGCCATCAATGCGGTGGCCTGCGCCAGTTGCAGCGGTGTGGTCTGCATATAGCCCTGACCGATACCGAGAATCAGCGTCTCGCCCGGATACCAGGGTTGACGATAACGTGCCCGTTTCCAGTCGCGCGAAGGCATTAGGCCGGCGGCTTCCTCGAACATATCCAGCGAAACACGCTGCCCAAGGCCGAAGCGGCTCATGTAATCGTGCATGCGATCGACGCCCATCTTGTGCGCCAGATCGTAGAAATAGGTGTCATTGGAGCGAGCGATGGCCAGATTGAGATCGACCCAACCGTCACCATTACGGTTCCAGTTACGGTATTTGTGGCTGTGGTTGGGCAACTGATAGAAGCCCGGGTCGAACACCCGCGAAGTAGGCGTGACTACACCGGCATCGAGACCGGCCACAGCAACCATCGGTTTGATCGTCGAGCCTGGCGGATAGAGGCCGCGCAACACCCGGTTATACAGCGGCTGATCGATGGAGTCGCGCAGCTCACCGTAGGCCTTGAAGCTGATACCGGTGACGAAGGGATTGGGGTCGAAGCTGGGCTGGCTGACCATCGCCAGCACTTCGCCATTGTTCGGATCGATGGCCACCACGGCGCCACGTCGGCCGCCCAGGGCGTTCTCGGCCGCCTCCTGCAGGTGCACGTCGAGGCTGAGCACGATGTCCTTGCCCGGTTTCGGATCGACGCGATTGAGTACACGCAATACGCGGCCACGGGCATTGGTCTCGACCTCCTCATAGCCGACCTCGCCGTGCAGCTCGTCCTCGTAGAAACGCTCGATACCGGTCTTGCCGATATGGTGCGTGCCGGCATAGTCGGTAGGATCGAGGCGCTTGAGCTCCTGCTCGTTGATGCGCCCGACATAACCGACCGAATGAGCGAAGTGCTCCTGCTGCGGGTAATGCCGCACCAGCTGCGCAGCCACTTCGACCCCCGGCAGACGGAACTGGTTGACCGCGATGCGGGCAATCTGCTCCTCGCTCAGCTCGAACAGGATCGGTACCGGTTCGAACGGACGCCGCCCCTGGCGCACGCGGCGCTCGAACAACGCGCGCTCGTCCTCGCTAAGCTCCAGTACCTCGACCACTGTATCGAGCACGCTAAGCCAGTCACCGGCACGCTCTCGGGTCACGGTCAGGCTGAAGCTGGGGCGGTTGTCGGCGATGATCACGCCGTTGCGGTCGTAGATCAGCCCACGGGTCGGCGGCAGCGGCTGCACGTGGATACGGTTGTTCTCTGCCAGGGTGCTGTGATGCTCGTACTGGATCACCTGCAGGTAGTACATGCGCATGACCAGCACGCAGGTCAGCAGGATGATCACCACGCCGCCGACGAGCACCCGGCGCTTGACTAGGCGAGCGTCCTTTTCGTGATCCTTGAGGCGAATCGGCTGCGGCATGACTACTTGATCACTTGTGATACGGGTGGCCGGACAATACGGTCCAGGCTCGGTAGATCTGCTCGCCGAGCAGGATACGCACCAGCGGATGCGGCAACGTCAGCGGCGACAGCGACCAGCGCTGCTCGCTACGCGCGCAGACCTCCGGCGCCAGCCCTTCCGGGCCACCGACCATGAGGTTGACGTTGCGTGCATCGAGGCGCCAGCGATCGAGCTCCGCCGCCAATTGCTCGGTGCTCCATGGCTTGCCATGGACCTCCAGCGTGACTATACGTTCGCCGGGCTGCACCTTGCTCAGCATGGCCTCACCCTCCTGACGGATCAGACGGGCGACGTCGGCATTCTTGCCGCGGGTATTGAGGGGAATTTCCACCAGCTCCAGCGGCAATTCTGCTGGCAGACGCTTGACGTACTCCTGCCAGCCCTCTTCGACCCAACGCGGCATGCGCGAACCGACGGCGATCAGTTTGATCCGCACGGTTTACGCTTACTCGGCGCTGTGCTGGGCGCGACTCTGCTCGGCGCCCTGCCACAGGCGCTCGAGGTCGTAGAACTGACGCGCGGTCGGCAGCATCACGTGCACGACGATGTCGCCCAGATCGAGCAGCGCCCATTCACCGCTGTCCAGACCTTCGCTGCCGATCGGGCGCACGCCCTGCTCCTTGACCTTTTCCAGCACATTGTCCACCAGCGCCTTGACCTGACGGCTGGAGCTACCGCTGGCGATCACCATGAAATCGGTGATGCTGGTCTTGTCCTTGACGTCGATCACGGTGATGTCGGTCGCCTTGATCTCTTCCAGCGCCGCCACGGCGATCTTGACCAGCTCTTCGCTGGGCATGTTCTGCTTGCTCATAAATGACTCATTTGCCTCGTGTAATGGACGCCAGCGCACATGCATGGCGTTTCAAGCATTGGGCGCACGGTACAGATCGTGCGCCTGGATATAGGCCAGTACCGCATCCGGCAGCAGATAACGCGCCGAGCGGCCAGTTGCCAACAAGTGGCGAATCTGCGTGGCGGAAATCGCCAACGGAGTCTGCCAGATGAAACTGATTTGCCCGCCTGCACCCACCAGGCTCAACGGGTCGCTGACACTGCGCGCGGCCAGCAGATCGCGCAGCGCCTCCGGCGCTTCACTGTCGGCATCCGGCCGTTGCAACACCAGCAGGTGACAGTGCTCGAGCAATTCCTGCCAGCGATGCCAGCTCGGCAAACCGCAGAAGGCATCCCAGCCCAGCAGCAGAAACAGCTGATCGTCCGCTGCCAGCTCGGCACGCACCGACTCCAGCGTGTCCACGGTGTACGACGGCTTGTCGCGGCGCAGCTCGCGGTCATCAACCGTCAACCGCGTCTCGCCTGACACCGCCAGTTCGACCATGGCCAGACGCTGCTCGGCCGTCGCCTGCGGCGTGTCGCGGTGCGGTGGTCTGGCGCTGGGGATCAGCCGCAGCTCGTCCAGCGCCATGAATTCGGCCACCTCCAGCGCGGCACGCAGATGCCCGATGTGCACCGGGTTGAAGGTACCGCCGAGCAGGCCGATGCGTCGGGCGCCGATCCGTTTCATTTATGTACGAATGTGTCCGTCGCCGAAGACCACGTATTTCTCGCTGGTCAGGCCTTCCAGGCCGACCGGGCCACGTGCGTGCAGCTTGTCGGTGGAAATGCCGATCTCCGCCCCCAGGCCGTACTCGAAACCATCGGCGAAGCGGGTCGAGGCGTTGACCATCACCGAGGAAGAATCCACCTCGGTGAGGAAACGCCGCGCATCGCTGAAGTTCTCGGTGATGATCGAGTCGGTGTGCTGCGAGCCGTAATGATTGATGTGCTCGATGGCCGCATCCAGCGAGTCGACGATGCGAATCGCCAGGATCGGCGCGTTGTACTCGGCGAACCAGTCGTCTTCGCTCGCTTCCAGCACATCGCCACCCAGCAGCTCGCGGGTGGCGGCATCGCCACGCAGCTCAACACCTTTGTCGCGGTAGATGGCGGCCAGTGGCGGCAGTACCTTGCCCGCCACGGCAGCGTGCACCAGCAGGGTTTCCATGGCGTTGCACGGCGAATAACGCTGGGTCTTGGCGTTGTCGGCAACGCGAATCGCCTTGTCCAGATCAGCGGCGACGTCGATATAGACGTGGCAAACGCCATCCAGATGCTTGATCACCGGCACCTTGGCATCACGGCTGATGCGTTCGATCAGGCCCTTGCCACCGCGTGGCACGATCACGTCGACGAACTTCGGCATGGCGATCAGCTCACCGACGGCAGCGCGATCAGTGGTTTCCACCACCTGCACGGCAGCCGCCGGCAAATCGGCCTCGGCCAGGCCCTGCTGGATGCAGCGGGCAATCGCCTGGTTGGAATGAATCGCCTCGGAGCCGCCACGCAGGATGGTGGCATTGCCGGACTTCAGGCACAGGCTGGCGGCATCGATGGTCACGTTCGGACGCGACTCGTAGATGATGCCGATCACCCCCAGCGGCACACGCATCTTGCCGACCTGAATGCCGGACGGCAGGTAGCGCATACCCTGAATCTCACCAATCGGGTCGGGCAGGGTCGCCACCTGGCGCAGGCCTTCGATCATGCTGTCGATCACCTGCGGCGTCAGCGCCAGGCGGTCGACCATCGCCGGTTCCAGGCCGCTGGCACGGGCGGCGGCCAGGTCCAGTTCGTTGGCGGCAGTCAGCTCGGCGCGAGCGGCGTCGAGGGCATCGGCGGCAGCGTGCAGCGCGCGATTCTTCTGCGCGGTGCTGGCGCGGGCGAGCACCTTTGATGCCTGGCGGGCGGCCTGGCCCAGGCGGGTCATGTAAGCGTGCACGGACTCGGTCATGGCGGCGGAGGTCTGGCAGTTGGAAAAAGGGGCTGATTATAGCCGGCTCGCGAGGCTGCGCCCAGCGGCGTCTGGCAAGCGGTACAGGATGCCGACCTGAAGCGCGGCAACGACAGGCCGAACACGCAACCCGGCCAACCAAACCCGATACAGACCCATTCAGGCAATTTTAAGGTGCTTATTGCTATGCTCGCCGCCCGGATCAGCCCACTTCGAGCCCTGCGCATAGATCATGCCCGCGACACCGCCCTCAAACCTGCCCTGGCCCGGCGCCAGGCCATTGCCTGACACCTTCTTCGACCGCGACGCTCAGTTGCTGGCGCGCGAGCTTCTCGGCAAGGTCATCCGCCATCGCGTCGGTGCACTGTGGCTGAGCGCAAGGATCATCGAGACCGAGGCCTACTACCTGGTGGACAAGGGCAGCCATGCCTCGCTCGGCTACACCGAGAAGCGCAAGGCGCTGTTTGCCGATGGCGGGCACATCTATATGTACTACGCACGCGGCGGCGACTCGTTGAACTTCAGCGCTCAAGGGCCTGGCAACGCCGTACTGATCAAGTCCGGACATCCTTGGATCGACGCCATCAGCGGCGCCGACTCGCTCGCCGCGATGCAGCGCAACAATCCCGACAGTCTCGGCCGGCCACGCGCGGCCGAACGCCTGTGCGCCGGGCAGACGTTGCTGTGCAAGGCGCTCGGCCTGAAAGTGCCGGACTGGGATGCACGTCGCTTCGACCCGCAGCGACTGTTCGTCGAGGATGTCGGCGAACGACCGCACTCGATCATCCAGTGCGCACGTCTGGGCATTCCCCTGGGGCGCGACGAACACCTGCCCTACCGTTTCGTCGACGCGCAATATGCTCGCCATTGCACACGCAACCCTTTGCGTCGTGGGCAGGTCGAAGGCCAAGACTATCGATTGTTGAGCGTTTAGGGAGCAGAACGATGAGCGTCTGGTTGGACAACCTGACCACCTGGCTGAGTGGCAACCCGCAATGGCTGGGGGTGGCGATCTTCCTCATCGCCCTGCTCGAATGCCTGGCACTGGTGGGCATCGCGCTGCCCGGCGTGGTGCTGCTGTTCAGTGTCGCCCTGCTCGCCGGCAGCGGCGTGCTGACACTCTGGCAAACGCTGCTGCTGGCCTACGCCGGTGCGCTGTGCGGCGACATGATTTCCTACGCGCTGGGCAGACGTTTCAAGCGCAACATCGGCCGCCTGCCGGTACTGCGCCATCACCCGCAATGGATCCTGCGCGCCGAGCTGTATTTCCGCCATTACGGCGTGGCCAGCCTGCTGGTCGGGCGTTTCATCGGCCCGCTGCGGCCCATGCTGCCCATGGTGGCCGGCATGCTGAACATGCCAGTGCTGCGCTTCATTCTGGTCAGCCTGGTGGCTGCAGCCGGCTGGGCCGTGGCCTACCTGTTACCGGGCTGGGCCACCGGCGCGGCACTGCGCCTGCCAATGGCGGAAGGTTTCTGGACCGAGGCCGCGGTGCTGCTGGCCGGTATCGGCGTGATCCTACTGCTGACCATCCAGGCCAGCCTGGCGGAAAAGCCGCGGGCCAGCCTGCTGGGTGGCGGGCTCAGCCTCGTGCTGCTGATAGCCATCGTCATCGGCTGGCCGCATCTCGATGCGCTGGATCAGGGCCTGATGACTCTGGTTCAGGAGCAGCGTCAGGCGCACCTGGACCAGTGGATCGGCACCCTGACCCGGCTGGGCGACTTCCATATCCAGTTTGCGGCGGCTGCAGTGCTGTGCGCCTTGCTGTTCCTGGCGCGGCAATGGCGTCACCTGGTCTTCGCCGGCTCGACCCTGCTGGTCACGGCGCTAGGCAACACCACGCTCAAGCATGGGTTTGCCCGGGCCCGCCCCGATGTGCTGAGCGAACCGCTAACGACGTACAGTTTCCCCAGCGGTCATAGCTCGGCAGCCTTTGCCTTTTTCCTGGTGCTGGGGGTGCTGGCCGGCCGTGGTCAATCGGCACGCCTGCGCCTGGCCTGGCTGGTAGTGGCGTGCCTGCCTGCCTTGGCGATCGCCTTGTCGCGGGTCTATCTGGGGGTGCACTGGCCCAGCGACATTATCGCCGGCGCTCTGTTGGCCTCAGCGGTATGCGGCCTGAGCCTGGCCCTATGTCAGCGCCAGGAAGCGCTGCCGCCGCTGCCGGCGCGCCTGTGGTGGATCATCCTGCCCGCCTGCCTATCGGTGCTGGGCGCCATGGCGACCTGGCAGTTGTCCACCGCACTACTGCGCTATTCCTATTAAGGCGTCGCCTCAGACATCGCCCTGGAGCACCTCGAGCATGGCGTGCAGTTGCTCCAGGCGCAGGGCAGGATCATCGAGCTGAAGTAGCTGCAGTTTCTGCGCCGGCTCCAGCGGCAATAGATAGGCCAGCTGATTGGCCAGTTGCTGCTGACCGGCGACCACGCCGGTCATATCCAGGCCAGCCACCAGCGGATGCTCGGCCAGGGCCGCGTGCAGGGCGGCCAGATCAGCATGCTCGGCCTGCAGCGGGCTGTTGGGTTGCTCCTCCAGCCACTGCACGTCGGCGACGGTCAGTTGGTCCGGCAGCACCTGAGCGCGCTCGACCCTGAAGCGCCGGCCACCCTCCACGCGAATGCCCAGCAGGCCATTGGGACGCTGCTGGAAATCGCAGACCCGCGCTTCGCAGCCGATCGCCGCGAAATGGCTGGCCGCATCGCCGACCTCGGCACCCTCGATGATGCACACCACGCCAAAGCCTGAGCCCTGTTTCATGCAGCGACTGATCATGTCCAGGTAGCGTGCCTCGAATATCTGCAAATCGAGCACGCAACCGGGAAACAGTACGGTGTTGAGCGGAAACAGCGGCAGATTCATCGGTTCATGACCTGTTATTCATGCAGGGGGCCAAGGCATCGCCAATCGCCTGGCAGGCTCTCACAGCAACAGGACAATCGCCAGAGGCAACAGCACGGCGGTGATCACCCCCATCAGGCTCATCGCCAGCGCGGCGAAGGCGCCGCACTCGTCGCTCTCCTGCAGGGCGCGCGCCGTACCCACGGCATGCGCGGTGATGCCCAGCGCCATACCCTGCGCCGCCGGATGATGAACCCGGCACAGACGCAGAATGGACGGTCCGACGATGGCGCCGATGACCCCGGTGATCATCACGAACACCGCCGCCAGTGCCGCGATGCCGCCAATCTGATCGGCCACCAGCATGGCGATCGGCGAAGTTACCGATTTCGGCGCCATGCTCATCAGCATGATGCGCTCGGCGCCGAACAGCCAGGCCAGCCCCGCGCCGAGTACAGTGGCGAAGGTGCCGGCAATCAGCAACGTCAGGATGATCGGCCAGAACAGCTGGCGAATCCGCCGCAGGTTGAGGTACAGCGGCACGGCCAGAGCCACCGTGGCCGGGCCGAGCAGCAGAGTCAGCGCCGCGACGCTGTTGCGGTACTCGGCAAAACTCAGGCCGCACAGCAGCAGAATGCCGATCACCGTGAGCATCGACACCAGTACCGGTTGCAGCAATACCCAGCGGGTTCGCTCGTAGGCGGCCATGGCCAGTTGGTAGGCGCCCAGGGTGATGCCGATGCCGAACAGCGGGTGATGGGTCAGCGCCTGCCAGGCGCCCTGCCAATCCGGACTCATACGTCCTCCTGGCGCTGCTGACGCTCGATCAATTTCTGCATCAGCCAGCCAGCGAACGCCAGCGACACCAGCAACGACAGTACCAGCGCGCCGACCACAGCCCAGAAATCGGCGGCGATATCGCTGGCATAAGCCATCACGCCCACGGCCGGCGGCACCAGAATCAGTGGCAGGTATTTGAGCAGGCTGCTAGACGCGACGCTGAGCGGCTCGCCCACCTCGCCACGCAGCATGAGAAAGACGAACAACAACAGCATGCCGATGATCGGACCAGGCAACATCGGCAGCAGCAGGACGTTGAGAACGGTACCCAGTAACTGGCACAGCACCAGCCAGGAAAGACCGCGAAGCAGCATGTTTGAAATCTCCGGAAAAACGAGCGATGGCCGTGATCTCCGCTCATAAGAGGGGATTCCAGGCATCTATTGAGGCATGTCGGCCATTATAGGCGTGATGCCATCTCGCTGGCCTCTGTATTGCTTCGTCGAGCGGACCTATACAGCGTCATTCATCACGCCAAGGCAGGCTTGACCCGATGCCGCCCCCATGATGATCTAGGCCGCAACGGTTTCACGCAAACAAAAACAACACACGCGTCCTCAAGGAGGAACTATGCCGTTCGTACCCGTAGCAGAGCTCAAGGACTATGTTGGCAAGGAACTAGGCAAGTCCGAGTGGCTGACCATCGACCAGCAGCGCATCAACCAGTTCGCCGAGTGCACCGGCGACCACCAGTTCATCCACGTCGACCCGGAAAAGGCCAAGCTCACCCCCTTCGGCACCACCATCGCCCACGGTTTCCTGTCGCTGTCGCTGGTGCCGATGCTGATGGAAAAGATCATGATCATGCCGCAGGGACTGAAGATGGCGGTGAACTACGGCCTCGACAGTGTGCGCTTCATCCAGCCGGTCAAGGTCAATTCCAAGGTGCGCCTGGTGGTCACCCTGACCGATGCCACCGAGAAGAACCCCGGCCAGTGGCTGCTCAAGGCGCGCGCCGTGCTGGAAATCGAAGGCCAGGAAAAACCGGCCTACATCGCCGAGCCGCTGACCCTCTGCTTCGTTTGATCCCCGCCTGCTCCCGTTTCCGGCCCTCTGGCCGGAACGGGAATCTTCTCGCGTCAGCAAAGCGTGCGATGCGACAGCGCAAGCCTGCGGGCTTGCGGCATACTGCCGAGCAAAGCACCGACCTGGACGTCCGCCATGAATTCCCTTGCCTTGCGCCTGCTGCCTGTTTGCTTGTCCCTGCTGATCGCCGGTTGCGACGAAGCGCGTCCGCTACTGCCGGCCAATGCCACCCTGCCCGACGGCGGCCAGTATCGCGGCGAGATCGTCGATGGCCTACTGCAAGGCCCCGGGCGTCTGGACTACCGCAATGGCAGCTGGTTCGTCGGCCAGTTCAAGGACGGCATGCTGGAAGGCAGCGGCGAGTGGCAAGGCCCCGGTGGCGAGCACTATCTGGGCGAATTTCATGAAGGCATGTTCCACGGCCAGGGCACCCTCACCTACAGCGACGGCAGCCGCTACGAAGGCGGTTTCGAACGCAACCGGTTCAGTGGCGTGGGCCTGCTCGAACAGGGCGGCCAACGCTATCAGGGGGAATTTCTCAACGACCGCTTCCACGGTCTGGGCAAACTGGAAATGGCCGACGGCAGCAGCTTCCAGGGCCAGTTCGTCAAGGGACAGCCAGAGGGCCAGGGCGTACGCATCGACGCCTACGGCAATCAGTACAGCGGCGTGTTCGCCCAGGGTCTGCTCAGCGGCCAGGGCAGCTACCACAACGCCGATGGCGATAACTACAGCGGCGGTTTCAAGAACGACGAGTTTCATGGCAAAGGTCGCTACCAGAGCGCTGGCGGCGAGACCTGGGCCGGCGAATTCGTAGAAGGCGTGATGCAGGGCCCCGGCGAATACACCGATGGCGAAGGCACCCGCTACCTCGGCGAATTCGCCGACTGGCAGTACGAGGGCGAAGGCCTGCTCACCTTGCCAGACGGCAGCGCCTACCGAGGCCATTTCTCCGGCGGAGAATACAGTGGCGAGGGCACCCTGACCCTGGCCGACGGCAGCCGTCAGTCCGGCACCTGGCAAAGCGGGCGCCTGGTACGTGACGAACAGGGCCAGCCACTGCCCGACAGCCTGGAGCTGGGCCTGCTGCAACAGGGACAACTGCTCGAAGAGGCCATCGCCGCGATCCCCGCCTCGACACCATCACGCGAACTCTACGCGCTGACCCTGGCGGGCGACGGCAAGCAGAGCGTGTTCATGCGTGAAGCCGATTACGTCAGCAGGTTGATGCGTGATCGCTTTGGTGCATACGGCAGCGTCAGCCTGATCAATCACCGCGACCATCTTGCCGACCGCCCATTGGCCACGCGCGAGAACCTCACCCGCGTGGTTCAGGCTCTTGCCGAACGCAGCGGCGAGGAAGACCTGATCTTCATTTACCTGACCAGTCACGGCTCGCGTCGTCATGAACTCAATCTCGACCAGCCGCGCCTGCAACTGGCCGACCTGCCTGCCAGCGAGCTGGCTGCCCTGCTCGCTCCGCTCAAGCAGCGCAACAAGGTGGTGGTGATTTCCGCCTGCTACTCCGGCGGTTTCATCCCGCCGCTGAAAGACGAAAAGACCCTGGTGATGACCGCCGCACGCGCCGACCGGGTTTCCTTCGGCTGCAGCGAGGAGAACGACTTCACCTATTTCGGCCGCGCCTTGTTCGCCGAGGCCCTCGGCGAAACCGACAACTTGGAACGAGCCTTCGAACTGGCCAAGGAACGTGTCGCCGAGCGTGAGCAGAGCGACGGCTTCGAACCTTCCGAACCGCAAATCTGGGCGCCCCGCGGCGTACTCCAGCACTGGCGCGAACTACGCCAAAGCCAGGCCGAGCGCGCGCTCGGTGCCGTGGCCAGCGGTCCGGCAAAGGACTAACAGGCCGTTGAAAAACGTAGGCGACGACTGCATGGATGCAGGAGGTAGAGCGAAGCAGGAAGCCCGAGCCGAGGCAGGCAGGCAGGCAGGCAGGCAGGCAGGCAGGCAGGCAGGCAAGACGATACCGATGGCGGCCCCGCAAAAACAGCCGAAAAACGCTCGGAGTCGCGCACGACTTTACGAGTTGTAAATGAGCATTTTGATCGGACTCGCGCACGAGGCTGTTTTAAACGAAGCATTGCCAACGCAGGTAGTTTTTCAACAGCCTGTTAAGCTGAACTGTAATGGACAAGAGACAACTGCATGTACCTGACCCCGCAGCACATCCTTATCGCCGGCGCCACCGGACTCACCGGTGAACACCTGCTCGACCGCCTGCTCAGCGAGCCAACGGTCGCCCGCGTGCTGGCACCGACACGCCGCCCCCTGGCCGCACACCCGCACCTGGAAAACCCGGTAGGTGACCTGCAGGCCCTGCTGCCGCAGCTATCCGGGCAGGTCGATACCGCCTTCTGTTGCCTGGGCAGCACTATCAAGCAGGCCGGCTCACAGGAAGCCTTCCGCGCTGTCGACCATGACCTGGTGCTGGCATTCGCCTGTCGCGCTCGCGAGCTCGGCGCACGGCACCTGGTGGTAATCAGCGCCCTGGGCGCCAACGCAGGATCAAAGGTGTTCTACAACCGCATCAAGGGCGAAACCGAGCAAGCGCTGAAAGCCATGGACTGGCCGCAACTGACCATCGCCCGCCCATCGCTCCTGCTCGGAGCACGCCATGAGTTTCGTCTCGGCGAGCGCCTCGCGGCTCCCCTGCTGCGCTGGCTGCCGGGCAAGTATCGCGGCATCGACGCCTGTGCCCTGGCTCGCGCCCTGTGGCGTCTGGCCCTGGAAGAGGAAGACGGTGTGCGCGTGATAGAGTCTGCCGACCTGCGCCGCCTGGGGCGCTGATGCCGTGGATGAAGCGATGAAACCGACAAGCCTGATCGAGGCCCTGCAAGACGCCGACATGCTCGAGATCGACAGTCTGTATGCCTGGCAGTTCGACCTCGACACCGAACTGCTGGCGCAGATCAGCGCCGGCACGGCGGGCAGCGACAGCGCAGCCAGGCCGGTGCTACAGGTGCACTGCATCGATGGTCGCGAACGTCGCCTGTGGAAGTTCTCCCTGGCTTCGGTACAGGCCGCGCGCTACAGCGAAGCGGACGACAGCTGGTTGATCGCAGGCAGCGAGGTCAACCACACCCTCAAATGCTTTGCCGCCTATCGCGGCGACAATGATGAGGACGATGAGGGGCAGGACGAAGCCTGAACCATGGGCCTTTATGACCGCCATCTCCTGCCGCACCTGATCGATTTCGCCTGCGGCATGGGCGCGGTGATGAAGGCGCGCTCGCAACTCGTGCCACTGGCGCAGGGCCGTGTGCTGGAAATCGGCATCGGCAGTGGCCTCAACCTGGGTTTCTACGACCCGCAGCGGGTCGAGGTGGTGGTTGGCGTCGACCCATCCGCCGCCATGCAGCGCCTGGCCCGTGAACGCGCCGCGCGCTGCCAGGTGCCGGTGGAAATGATCGCCCTGGAACTGGGCCAGATTCAGGCGGCGGACGCCAGCTTCGATGACATCGTCTGCACCTTCACCCTGTGCACTATCCCCGATGCCATCGCCGCCCTGCGCGAAATGCGCCGCGTATTGAAGCCTGGCGGGCGCCTGCTGTTTTGCGAACACGGTCTGGCGCCGGATCTGCCGGTGGTGCGCTGGCAAAAGCGCCTGACGCCGCTGTGGAAACCGCTGGCCGGCGGCTGCCATCTGGATCGCGACATACCCGCGCTAATAGGAGCCGGCGGCTTTCATATCCGCGAACTGAGCACTGGCTATCTCAAGGGGCCAAGGCCGATGACCCACGTCTATCGCGGCTGGGCCGACTGAGCAACTAGCTGCTTACCGCACCGGAACGCAACGCCAGCGGATCGACCAGCCCGGCGGCGATGGCCATGCCTACCAGCTCTGGCAGCGTCTCGGCCTGCATGCGTTTCATCACCCGCGAGCGATACAGGTCGACGGTCTTCACGCTGATATCGAGCTGCTCGGCGACTTCGCGGTTGGTGTAGCCGCGCACCAGCGGCAGCAGCACGTCACGCTCGCGGGGAGTGAGCTGATCGAGCCGCGCCTGCACCTCGGCCAGGCGCGCATCGCGCCGCGGGCGGGCCGGACGGCGATCCAGCGCCTGCTGCACGCTGTCGAGCAGCAACTGCTCGTTGTAGGGCTTCTCGATGAAATCCACGGCGCCGGCCTTGAACGCACGCACGACGATAGGCACGTCGGCATGACCGCTGACGAAAATTATCGGCAGGTCGATACCCCGTGCGCGCATTTCCTCCTGCACATTGAGCCCCCCCATACCCGGCATGCGCACGTCGAGCAGCACACAGGCGTTGGCCGCCGCATCGCAGGCCTCGAGAAAGGCACGACCGCTGGTGAACGGCACGCCCTTGAGGCCTACCGACTCCAGCAGCCAGAGGGTCGAGTCGAGCATGCCCTGGTCGTCATCGACCACGTAAACCAGTTGTTGCATCCCTGTGCTGCTCCTCTTGTTGTTATCAGTGACTTGGCCGCTCGTAGGGCGGACTCAGGAGCGCCAGCGAACAGTCCGCCGATTCGCGTCGCGCCACGAGTCCTGATCGCCGGCAAGCCGGCTCCTACAGATCAACCTAATCCTCTCTGCCCAACGGCAAACGACACTCCAGGCACAACCCGCCGCCCTCGGCCGGCAATGCCTCCAGCGCCCCACCAAAACCCTCGATAATGCTGCGGCTCATGGACAGGCCAAGCCCCAGTCCATCGGCCTTGCTGGTGTAGAACGGTGTGAACAGCTTGCCCATCTGCTCGTCGCTGACACCCGGCCCCTGATCGATCACCCGGATCGCCAGGCTGCCGTCCGCTTCGCTTGCCTCCAGACGCACCTGCGAGGGTGCGCCGGGGTGGCGTTCGCGGTTGGCATCGATGGCATTGCGCAGCAGGTTGAGCAGCACCTGTTCGAGCAACACACGGTCGGCGAATACCGGCGGCAGATTGTCCGGCAAGGCGTCGCTGACCGCCACCTGTGCCGCGCCGGCTTCCCAGTTGCACAGGCGCACCGCTTCGCGCGCCACCTCGGCCAGATTGAGCGCCTGCATACGCCGCTGGCCCTTGCGCAGGAAGGCGCGCAGGCGCTTGATCACTGCCGAGGCGTGGTTGGCGTGTTCGGTGATGCGCGCCAGGCCCTGGCCCACCTTGTCGACACCGGCTGGATCGCCGCCCACCCCCTGCAGATAGCGCTGGCTGGCGCTGGCGTAGTTGACCACTGCCGCCAGCGGCTGATTGATCTCGTGGGCAATCCCCGAGGCCAGTTCACCCAGGGTGATCAGCCGCGTGGTGTGCGCCAGCTCGTCCTCCAGGCGGCGCTTGTTTTCCTCGGCCTGGATGCGTGCACTGATGTCACGCGACACGCTGACCACCTCCACCACCGCACCGGTGTAGGTCTCGCGAATCGCGCGGCTGGCGGTCTCGAACCAGAGATAACGCCCATCGCGATGACGGATGCGATAGCTCATGGTGTGGTAGCCGTTCTGCTCCAGCGCCTCGCGCGCCTGCTTGGCCTGCTGCAACTGATCCTGCGGATGCAGCAGGCCGTCGACCGCCATGCCGCGCAGCTCTTCCGGCCAGTAGCCGAGCAACGTCCAGCTGGCCGGCGTGGCGTCGAGGAACACGCCGTCCGGGGTATGCCGGGAGATCAGGTCGGTGGTGTTCTCGGTGATCAGCCGGTACAGCCGTCGTGCCCGCGCGGCCTCGCGCTGCTCGCGGATTTCCTGGGTCGCTTCGCGGCAGCGCGCCAGCACGCGGCGCTCGGCGACATCGGGAATGAAACTCCATATCAGGATGCGCTCGCCATCCTGCGCCTCCACCGCCTCCACAGCCCGCGACTGCTCCAGGCAGGCGCGCACCAGCGGCAAATGGTTCACCGGCAGCAGCTCGCCGACCTGAGCCAGCGAGCGCTCACCAAGTAGCCCCTGCAACGCCGCGTTGCTCTCCAGCAGACGCGCCTCGGCGTCGAGCAGCAGCGCCGGCTGCGGGTCGGATGACAGCAGCGGCGCACTGCGCGCCAGCCCCGAGGCCAGTTCGACCATCTGCACCAGCAGCTCGCGCAACCAGGGCAGCCACTCCAGCCCGGCCGCCTCGTCAACCTGCAACAGCAGCACGCCCGGTTGGCCAGGCTGCAGTTGCAGGGCCAGCGCCTGGCCATGATGCAGCGCGGCGCGACGCAAACGCCCAGCCAACCAGCACGGTAGCTGGCGCAGGGCGTCGAAGGTCAGACTGGCCTGCTCGCCAAGCGCGGTGAACAGTGTCTCGTCACTGGCCTCCAGCGGATCGCCCATGCCGGGTGGCAGGCGCGGGCCGTCATCGACCTGGGCATAGGTACGACTGGCCGGCTGCCAGGTGAGGTACCAAGCCTGGCGCACCTGCGGGCACCCCAGCAAGGCCTGGCGCAACGCCTCGGCACGCGCCCCCAGGGGCGGTGCCTCACGCTGGATGCGCAGCCAGGACTGCAGGGGAACAGCGGAAAGATGAGCGTCGATGTTCATATAGTAATTATTCTATAAAACCTTGGTACAACTTCCATAGAAAATAGAAATGACCTATAAATTGCCGCCAGCAAGCTTCGGTAATGCCCGCATCATTACCGGAATAATCAGAGCTAACAATCAGCCAAAGGTGTATCCGCCATGTCGATCTACGAGCAGGGTCTCGGCCGCGCTGCCGTCAACCACGTCGCCCTCAGCCCCCTGAGCTTCATCGAACGTACGGCGGCTGTATACCCGCACTATCCGGCGGTGGTGCATGGCTCGATTCGCCGTAACTGGGCCGAGACCTATGCGCGTTGCCGGCGCCTGGCCTCGGCGCTGGCCGGCCGTGGCATCGGCAAGGGCGACACGGTGGCGGTGATGCTGCCGAACATCCCGGCCATGCTCGAAGCGCATTTCGGCGTGCCAATGATCGGCGCGGTGCTCAACACCCTCAACGTGCGCCTAGATGCCGAGGCCATCGCCTTCATGCTGCAGCATGGCGAAGCCAAGGTGGTGATCGCCGACCGCGAGTTCTTCGACGTGATTCACGCCGCCATCGGCATGCTCGACCATCCGCCGCTGGTGATCGACGTCGACGACCCCGAGTACGGCGAAGGCCAGGCGGTCAGCGACCTGGATTACGAGGCCTTCCTCGCCGAGGGCGACCCGGAATTTGCCTGGCAGTGGCCGGAAGACGAGTGGCAGGCCATCAGCCTCAACTACACATCCGGCACCACCGGCAACCCCAAGGGCGTGGTCTATCACCACCGTGGCGCCTTCCTCAACGCCATGGGCAACCAGATGACCTGGGCCATGGGCAACCATCCGGTCTACCTGTGGACGTTGCCGATGTTCCACTGCAACGGCTGGTGCTACCCCTGGACCATCACCGCCCTGGCGGGCGTGCACGTGTTCCTGCGCCGCGTCGACCCGGCGAAGATCCTCACCCTGATCCGCGACGAGCAGGTCACCCACCTGTGCGGCGCGCCCATCGTGCTCAACGCACTGGTGAACATGCCGGACGAGGCCAAGGCGGCCATCGATCATCCGGTAAAGGCCATGGTCGCCGGCGCTGCGCCACCCGCCAAGGTGATCGGCGCCGTGGAAGAAATGGGCATCGCCGTGACCCACGTCTACGGCCTCACCGAGGTGTATGGCCCGGTGACGCTGTGCGCCTGGCACGCCGAATGGGACGAACTGCCGCTGGAACAACGCGCCACCATCAAGGCGCGCCAGGGTGTGCGCTACCCGACCCTGGAAGGGGTGATGGTCGCCGACCCGAAAACCCTCGAGCCGGTGCCGCGTGACGGCCAGACCATTGGCGAGATCTTCATGCGCGGCAACACGGTGATGAAGGGCTACCTGAAGAACCCCAGCGCCACCGCCGAAGCCTTCGAAGGCGGCTGGTTCCACACCGGCGACCTGGGCGTATGCCACGCCGACGGCTATGTGGAAATCCGCGACCGCCTCAAGGACATCATCATCTCCGGCGGCGAGAACATCTCCACCATCGAGATCGAAGGCGTGCTCTATCGCCACCCGGCGGTACTGGAGGCGGCGGTTGTCGCCCGCCCGGACGAGAAATGGGGCGAGACGCCCTGCGCCTTCATCACCCTGAAGACCGGCCAACAGGCCAGCGACAGCGAGATCATGACCTTCTGCCGCGAGCACCTGGCCGGCTTCAAGGTGCCCAAGACCGTGGTCTTCACCCAGTTGCCCAAGACCAGCACCGGCAAGATCCAGAAGTTCGTCCTGCGCGATATGGCCAAGGCGCTGTAGAAGCGGCCCTCACCCCCGGCCCCTCTCCCGGTGGGAGAGGGGTGAGTGAACCGTTTGCACAACAACAAGAACCGGCCCTGGCGGCCGACGGAGAACCTTCATGCAAATTTTCAAGCGCCGTGACGGCGACGAACAACCTTACTGGCCATTCGGCCCGTTCAAGGTGCGCCTGCCCTTCGTGCATTACCGCTGGGAAACCGCCGAGATGCTGCAGGCACTGATCATGTTCGTGGTCAGCCTGGCGATGATCCCGCTGCTGGAGAAATACCTCGGCCTGCCCTACGACGTGGCCCTGGCCTACGTGGTGGTATGTGGCATCGGCTTCATGCTGCCGGCGCTGCTCGGCGTGCCGCTGGTGCCGGGCTGGATCACCCCCGGCATCCCCGTGGTGCTGCTGTTTCTCGGCAACTACGAGCCGGGCCCTGCGGCCATTCAGGCGCTGTTCGCCCTGCAGTTTTTGGTGTTCGTGATCTTCCTCTTCCTCGGCGTCACCCGCCTGGGCAGCGCTCTGGTACGACTGATCCCCAACTCGATGAAGGGCGGCATCATCATCGGCGCCGGTATCGCCGCACTGATGGGCGAGATCAGCGCGGGCGGCCGTCTGGCCAACACGCCGATTTCCCTGGTGCTGGGCAGCCTGATCTGCCTGTACCTGATGTTTTCGGTGTCGTTCAAAGGCCTGACCGAACGCGTGCCCTTCGCCCGCAAGATCGTCAACTACGGCATGGTGCCGGGTATGCTGATCGCCATCTTCATCGGCATCGGCGTGGGCGAGTACAAGATGCCGGACGTGAAATGGGGCATCACCGCGCCGGCCTTCGGCGAAATGTGGAACTACCTACCGTTCAACGTTGGTTTCCCGAGCCTGGACGTGTTCATGCTGGCCGTGCCCACCGCGGTGATCGCCTATGTGATCGCCTTCGGCGATATCATCGTCGGCCAGTCGCTGATGCAGCGCGCCGATGAACTGCGCACCGACGAGGTGATCGAAAACAACGTCGACCGCATCCACCTAGTAACTGCCATCCGCAACGCCCTGCATGCCTTCTTCGCACCCTACCCAGGCCTGGCCGGCCCGCTGTGGACGGCGGTGGCGGCGACCATGGCCGAGCGCTACAAGTACGGCCGCAAGGCGATGGATTCGATCTACAGCGGCGCAGGCACCTTTTGGATCACCGGTTTCGCCGCGCTGTTCATGCTGCCGCTGGTCAGTTTCTTCCAGCCGGTGCTGCCGATCGCCCTGTCGCTGACGCTGATCCTCACCGGCTATATCTGCCTGATGGTCGGCTTCGAGCAACTGAACAACAACACCGAGCGCGGCATCGCCGGCACCATGGGTGTGGTGCTCGCTGTCTACGGCGCGGGCTGGGGCCTGGCTGCAGGCGCGGCGCTGTACATCCTGGTCGAACGCACCCATCTGCTTAAATTCACCAGCGTCAAGGATAAGCCGCGCGAGCCGGCCGAAGCCGACTAACAGACCGTTGAAAAACTACCTGCGTTGCCATTGCTGCGTTAAAAACAGGCTCAAAATGCTCATTTACAGCTCGTAAACTCCGCTTTTTCGCCTGTTTTTGCCTTGCACTGGCTGCCTCGCCGACGTTTTTCAACGGCCTGCTAACGCTTTTTTCGTTCACCCGGCGCCGCGCCTGTCGCGGCGCCTCCGCTGTCGAGGTTGCACCATGCCCGAATTCAACGCCCCGCTGCGCGACATGCGCTTCGTCCTCCATGACGTCTTCCAGGCGCCGAGCCTGTGGGCACGGCTGCCGGCCCTGGCGGACACCGTCGATGCCGACACGGCCGACGCCATCCTCGAAGAAGCGGCCAAGGTCACCGGCAATCTGATCGCCCCGCTCAACCGCAGCGGCGACGAGGAAGGCGCACAGTGGGTCGATGGTGAGGTGCGCACCCCGGCTGGTTTCCGCGAGGCCTACGCCACCTATATCGAAGGCGGTTGGGTCGGCCTCTCCGGCAATCCGCAGTACGGCGGCATGGGCATGCCCAAGATGCTCGCCGTGGCCTTCGAGGAAATGCTCTACGCCGCTAGCTCCAGCTTCGCCCTGTATTCGGCGCTGAGCTCCGGTGCCTGCCTGGCCATCGACGCCCACGCCAGCGAGGAGCTGAAGACTACCTACCTGCCGCCGATGTACGAAGGTCGCTGGGCCGGTTCCATGTGCCTGACCGAGGCCCACGCCGGCACCGATCTGGGCATCATCAGAACCAAGGCAGAGCCGCAGGCCGACGGCAGCTACAAGGTCACCGGCAGCAAGATCTTTATCACCGGCGGGGAACAAGACTTAACGGAGAACATCATCCACCTGGTGCTGGCCAAGCTGCCGGACGCACCGGCCGGGCCGAAAGGCATCTCGCTGTTCCTGGTGCCCAAGATGCTGGTCAACGCCGACGGCAGCCTCGGCGCGCGCAACGCGGTGAGCTGCGGCTCCATCGAGCACAAGATGGGCATCAAGGCCTCCGCCACCTGCGTGATGAACTTCGACGGCGCCACTGGCTACCTGATCGGCGAGGTCAACCGGGGCCTGGCGGCGATGTTCACCATGATGAACTACGAGCGCCTGTCCATCGGCATCCAGGGCATCGGCTGCGCCGAGGCGTCCTACCAGAGCGCCGTGGCCTATGCCCGCGAACGCATCCAGAGCCGCGCCGCCACCGGCCCGGTGAACCAGGACAAGATCGCCGACCCGATCATCGTCCACGCCGACGTGCGCCGCATGCTGCTGACCATGAAGGCGCTGAACGAAGGCGGTCGCGCCTTCGCCTGCTACGTCGGCCAGCAGCTCGACCTGGCCAAGTACGCCGAGGACACCGACGAGCGGCAGCGCGCCGAGGCCCTGGTCGCCCTGCTCACCCCGGTGGCCAAGGCCTTCTTCACCGACACCGGGCTGGAGAGCTGCGTGCACGGCCAGCAGGTATTCGGCGGCCACGGCTATATCCGCGAGTGGGGTCAGGAGCAGCTGGTACGCGACGTGCGCATTGCGCAGATCTACGAAGGCACCAACGGCATCCAGGCACTCGACCTGCTCGGGCGCAAGGTGGTGGCCAATGGCGGCGCCGCGCTGCGCCTGTTCGCCAGCGAAGTGCGCGACTTCGCTCACGCCCACGAATCACCCTACGGCGAGCGCCTGGTCGAGGCGCTGGAGCGCCTGGAAGCGGTGAGCGGCTGGCTGCTGGAGCAGGCCAAGAGCGAACCCAACGCAGTCGGCGCCGCCTCGGTGGAATACCTGCACCTGTTCGGCTACGTCGCCTACGCCTACATGTGGGCACGCATGGCGGCGGTGGCGCAGGGCAAGCAGCAGGACGACGAAGCCTTCTACGGCGGCAAGCTGGCCACCGCCGAATTCTTCTTCGCCCGCCTGCTGCCGCGCACCCTGAGCCTGGAAGCGAGTATTCGTGGTGGTAGCCAGTCGCTGTATGGCCTGACTGCCGAGCAATTCTGAAGACCGTGTCTGCGTTATCGGTGCCGGAGCTCATGGGGTGGACCGAGCAGCCGCGTGGGCTAAAGCCCACCCTACAAGACCGCAGTCTAGAAGCGAGCATCCGTGCTGGCAGCCAGCCGCTGTATGGCCTGACTGCCGAACAGTTCTAAACGTAGGGCGGGTGCAACCCGCCACCGCCAAGCCGGCGGGTTGCACCCGCCCTACAGGATTGAGCGTTCGCGCGGCGTCAAGCCGCGCTTTTTTATTCAAACCTCGGCTGAGCCATGTTCAGCCGACGAGGACCCTCTATGCGTGAAGTCGTAATCGTCGCCGCCTGCCGTACCGCCATCGGCAGCTTTCAGGGCGCTTTGAGCCGCATACCCGCGCCGCAACTGGGCGCCGCGGTGATCCGTGAACTCCTGGCCCGCACGGGAATCGAGGGCGAGCAGATCGACGAAGTGATTCTCGGCCAGGTGCTCACCGCGGGCTCCGGACAGAACCCGGCGCGCCAGAGTGTCCTGCTCGCCGGCCTGCCACATACGGTGCCGGCCATGACCCTGAACAAGGTCTGCGGCTCCGGCCTCAAGGCGGTGATCCTCGGTGCCCAGGCCATTCGTGGCGGCGACGCCGAGATCATCATCGCCGGCGGCCAGGAGAACATGAGCCTCGCGCCCTACGTCATGCCCGGCGCCCGTAGCGGCCTGCGCATGGGCCATGCGCAATTGGTCGACACGATGATTCAGGACGGTCTGTGGGATGCGTTCAACAACTACCACATGGGCATCACCGCCGAGAACCTGGCCGAGCAGTACGGCGTCACCCGCGCCGAGCAGGATGCCTTCGCCCTGCGTTCGCAGCAGCGCGCCCAGGCCGCCATCGACGCCGGACGCTTTGCCGACGAAATCGTCCCGGTGGAAATCCCCCAGCGCGGCGCCGAACCACTGCGCTTTGCCCAAGATGAACAACCGCGCGCCGGCACCAGCCTGGACAGCCTGGGCAAGCTGCGCCCGGCTTTCAAGAATGACGGCACGGTGACCGCAGGCAACGCCTCGACCCTCAACGATGGCGCCGCTGCCGTACTGCTGATGAGCGCCGAGAAAGCCGACGAACTGCAACTGCCGGTGCTGGCCCGTATCGCTGCCCACGCCAGCGCCGGGGTCGATCCGGCAGTGATGGGCATCGGCCCGGTATTCGCCAGTTGCAAGGCGCTGGAACGCGCCGGCTGGAGCCTGGAACAACTTGACCTGATCGAGGCCAACGAAGCCTTTGCCGCCCAGGCCATCGCCGTCGGCCGCGAACTGCATTGGGACAGCGCCAAGGTCAACGTCAACGGTGGCGCCATCGCCCTCGGCCACCCCATCGGCGCCTCCGGCTGCCGCATCCTGGTCAGCCTGGTGCACGAGATGCAGCGCCGCGATGCCCGTCGTGCCCTGGCCACCCTGTGCATCGGTGGCGGCCAGGGTGTGGCCCTGGCCATCGAACGCTGAAACAATCGCCACGAACGGACAAGAACAAGAGAAACCCCATGCGAACCCTGACAACCCTGACCGGCAACAGCCAGAAACTCGATGGCGGCGCCATGTTCGGCAACGCGCCCAAGGCCCTCTGGCAGCGCTGGATGCCGGCCGACGAACTGAACCGTATCGACCTCGGCTGCCGCGCCCTGCTGGTACAGGAAGATGAACGCAACATACTGGTCGAGACTGGCATCGGCGCCTTTTTCAGCCCGGAGCTGAAGCAGCGCTTCGGCGTGCAGGAAGATCGCCACGTGCTGCTCGACAGCCTGGCAGCCGTCGGCCTGAGCGATGCTGATATCGACATCGTCGTATTGACCCACCTGCACTTCGACCATGCCGGCGGCCTGCTCGCCGCCTGGCAAGAAGGCCAGCCCGCACGCCTGCTGTTCCCCAATGCCCGCTTCGTCACGGGGCGTCGCCAGTGGCTGCGCGCCTGCAATCCACACGCCCGCGATAAAGCCTCTTATATCCCGGAGCTGCTGGCTCTGCTGGAAGCCAGCGGCCGCCTGCAACTGATCGACGAAACCGACAGTTGCGAGCTACTCGGTCCAGACTGGCGCCTGCACTGGAGCGACGGCCACACACCGGGCCAGTTGCTACCGGAGGTGGTCATGCCGGGTGGGCCGGTGGTGTTTCCCGGAGACCTGATCCCCGGATCGCCCTGGGTGCACCTGCCGATCACCATGGGCTATGACCGCTTTCCCGAAGGCCTTATCGAGGAAAAGGAAGCGCTGCTCAGCGATCTGTTTTCACGGGGCGGCCGACTGGTGTTCACCCACGACCCGGATGTAGCGATGGGGCGGGTGACGCGAGATGAAAAAGGTCGCTACGGCCTCAATGAGGCGGCGAAAACAGCACATCTGCTGGCAAACTGACGCCATCAGGCCTTGACGTGCTGGCCATGCGGCGCGAGCATGGCCGCTTGTTTTTTCGCCGTGCTCACGACCACGCCAGCGCCAGGACGGGGCTGCGCCTGACCAGCACAGACTGGTACCGCGTCGTGCTCACCTCGACAGCCCTGGGGAACCGCTTCATGAGCCTGGCCTCTGTACGCGCCTTCTTCGCCGCCAAGGCGCCCGACATCGCGATCATCGAACTGCAGTCCAGCACCGCCACCGTGGCGCTGGCTGCCGAGGCGCATGGCGTATCGCCGGGACAGATCGCCAAGACCCTGGCCTTTCGTATCGCCGAACGCGACGTGCTGATCGTCGCCCGTGGCGACGCCCGCATCGACAACCGCAAGATGAAGGAATGCTTCGGCGCCAAGTCGCGCATGCTCGATGCGCAAACGGTGATCGAGCTGACCAGCCACCCGGTGGGCGGCGTCTGCCCATTCGGCCTGGCTACACCGCTCAGCGTCTACTGCGACCGCTCGTTGCTGGCCTTCGATGAAGTCTTACCGGCGGCCGGCGCCACCCACAGCGCCGTACGCATCGCCCCGCAGCGCATGGCCGAATTGGTCGATGCAGAGTGGATCGACGTGTGTCAGGAAGTGGAAACCGAGCCCTGCTGAACGGGTCAACGTAAGCGTAGGGTGCGCCGCGCGCACCAAGGCGCTAGCGGATTGACTCCGGGCTATACGCCGCCGCAAAAATCCGGTGCGCACAGCGCACCCTACGGCGTCATGGCACCTCTCCGGATTATCAGAAAGTGGCGTATCTCGTTGGCCTACAGCCCGCCGCTAACCCCGAGACTGACACCCAGAGCAGTGGCCAGTGACAGGGGCAGCAACAAGGTATCGAGCAGCGCACTGCCCGGCAGATCAAGCCTGGGATAGCTCGGCGCTTCGGCGCCGAAACGGTCCAGCGGGCAGCACCCGCCATTGATCGTGTACCAATCCAGCCGTGTGCCGGCGTAGACCACTGGCGCACCAGGCTTGGCCGCGTCCAGCGTGCGTACGGTGGCGCAGCCGCTCAGATTCAGCGCCAGCAACAGGGTGAGCGTTACAGGCCGTCTCATCCGCGTTCGGTCCTTATTTCCACCAGCTTGCCATCGAGAAAACGCAGGTATCGATAGACGCCATTGCGAGGCCCATACACCCATTGCTCGACTGTCACGCCGCCACCCTGCGGACTGCTGGGTGGTGTCACCTCACGCTGATCGGGTTCACCGCATTTGCGCAGCACCTCGACGCTACGCTCGCCCTCGTAAACCAGGGCGGTACCGCAGCGCATGGAGGCCTCTGCAACCGGCAGCAACGACAACGTGAAGACGCTTCCCAACACACAGCGACTCACAATGGACATCAGCACTCTCCTTAGTCATCTGATACCAAATGATGCTCGCCCCAGCGCGGCAGCATGTCCTGGGGGATATTCAGGCAATTGAGGATACGCGCCACGACGAAATCCACCAGATCATCCAGCGTTTGCGGCTGGTGATAGAACCCCGGTGATGCCGGCAGGATGGTCACACCCAGATTCGACAGTTTGAGCATGTTCTCCAGATGGATGCTCGAATACGGCGCCTCGCGCGGCACCAGGATCAGCTGGCGGCGCTCCTTCAGCGCCACATCGGCGGCGCGCTCGATCAGGTTGTTGCAGGCACCGGCAGCGATGGCCGATAGGGTGCCGGTGCTGCACGGCACCACCACCATGGCTGTGGGCGCGCCGGAGCCGGAGGCGGCCGGGGCCATCCAGTCTTCCTTGCCGTAGACGCGGATCTGCCCCGGCGCCGCACCGGTGTACTCGGTCAGGAACTGAGCCATGGACTGCGGCTTGGCCGGCAGCGCCACGTCGGTCTCGGTAGCCATGACCAGTTGCGCGGCCTTGGAGATCAGGAAGTGCACCTCGCGCTCTTCCTGCACCAGACAATCGAGCAGGCGCAGGCCGTATTGCGCGCCCGAGGCGCCGGTCATCGCCAGGGTTATTCTCTCAGGGCCAGACATTTATCCCTCCAGAGCTGCTGCCAGCTTGCCGTGCAAACCACCGAAGCCACCGTTGCTCATGACCACCACCTGGGTACCGGGGCGCGCCAAGGCCTTCACACCGTCGATGATCGATTCCAGCGAGTCGCACACGCGCGTCGGGTTACGCGCCTGCGCCACGGTCGCGGCCAGGTCCCAGCCAAGATTCGGCGGCGCGTACCAGAACACCGCATCGGCCTGTTCGGCGGACTCGGCCAGGCCGTCACGATGGGCGCCGAGTTTCATCGAATTGGAGCGCGGCTCGATCACGGCGATCACCTGAGTGTCGTCGCCAACGCGCTTGCGCAGGCCGTCGAGGGTGGTGGCAATAGCGGTTGGGTGATGGGCGAAGTCGTCATAGATGGTCACGCCGTTCACCTCGGCGACTTTCTCCATGCGCCGCTTGGCATTGATGAACTGGCCCAGCGCCTCGATCCCAAGCGCCGGCACAACGCCGACATGGCGCGCTGCGGCGAGCACGGCCAGGGCGTTGGCGACGTTGTGCTGGCCGGTCAGGTTCCACTCTACGGTGCCCTCGACCTTGCCGTCGAAGCTCACCTCGAAGCGCGAGCCATCCGCACTGAGCAAACGTGCCTGCCACTGGCCGCCTTCGCCGGTGGTCTGTACCGGCGTCCAGCAGCCCATCTCGATCACCCGCGCAAGCGCGCTTTCGCTAGCCGGATGGATGACCAGGCCTTCGCTGGGGATGATACGTACCAGATGATGGAACTGCCGCTCAATGGCGGCCAGATCCGGGAAGATGTCCGCGTGATCGAACTCCAGGTTATTCAGAATCGCCGTGCGTGGGCGGTAGTGGACGAACTTGCTTCGTTTGTCGAAGAAGGCGCTGTCGTATTCATCGGCTTCGACCACGAAGAACGGCGTGTCGCCCAGACGCGCGGAGATGCCGAAGTTCTGCGGTACGCCGCCGATCAGGAAGCCGGGCGCCATGCCGGCGTGTTCCAGCACCCAGGCCAGCATGCTCGAACTGCTGGTCTTGCCATGGGTGCCGGCGACCGCCATTACCCAGCGCCCCTGCAACACGTGATCGGCTAGCCACTGCGGGCCGGAAACGTAGGGGAGGCCCTTGTTCAGTACGTATTCCACCGCCGGGTTGCCACGGCTCATGGCATTACCCACCACCACCAGATCGGGCGTCGGCTGCAAATGCGCCGGATCAAAGCCCTGCATCAGCTCGATGCCCTGGGCTTCCAACTGAGTGCTCATGGGCGGATAGACATTGGCATCGGAGCCAGTGACGCGATGGCCGAGCTCCTTGGCCAGCACCGCGAGCGAGCCCATGAAGGTGCCGCAGATGCCGAGAATATGAATGTGCATGAATGACCTCTGAACGCGCCCTACTCGTAGGGCTTAAAGCGATGGCGGCAGGTTAGCACAGCGCCCGCCAGGCGACTGCTGCGCCCAGTTCAGACAGATGCACCAATACCAAGTTGCTCCGCAGCCAGAAAATCAAACGCTTGCTTGGATTGCGCTTTCAACTGGCTTTGAGGCAGCATCGGCTGACCCGCTGGCACAACAGCTGCATCGCCACTGCTGCCCCACCATAGAGAAAAGCCGAGGCCCACCATGCGCATAGTCCAAGCCACCCTGGAGCACCTGGACCTGTTGACCCCGCTGTTCGTCAAATACCGAGAGTTCTATAACGAGCTGCCCTACCCCGAGTCGTCACGCAAGTTCCTCGAGAAGCGCCTGCGCCGCAAGGAGTCGGTGATCTACCTGGCTTTGGCCGACGACGAAGACAAGCTGCTCGGCTTCTGTCAGCTCTACCCCAGCTATTCCTCTCTGTCGCTCAAACGCGTGTGGATTCTCAACGACATCTATGTCGCCGAGGATGCTCGCCGCCAACTGGTGGCCGACCGACTGCTGCACACCGCCAAGCAGATGGCCAAGGAAACCAACGCCGTGCGTATGCGCGTGGCCACCAGCCGCGACAACGAGGTGGCACAGAAGGTCTACGAGTCCATCGGCTTCGTCGAGGACGAGCAGTTCAAGAACTACGTGCTGCCGATCAACTCCGATTGATCGACTCGCAGGTGTAGCGGCTGCCCGTCAGCCGCCGAGACTGAGCAGCAGCCCCAACAGCAATGGCAACGTGACCAGACCTAGCGCAGCCAGGCGTGCCGGCTGCATTGGCACGCGCCGCAGCGCTTGACTGCGACGCGCCTGCAAGGGCTGCTGCAATGCCAGCTGAAACTCCGACAGCGCCTCGAAACGTGCCTGTGGCTGCGGCGCCAGGGCACGGGCCAGCACGCCATCCCAGCTTTGCGGCACATACCGGATCAAGGTCGCCAAGGGCACATAACAGTGTCCAGGCCTGACGTCGCTGCGCGCCGCCTCCGGCCATTGCCCCGACATCAGCCAGTAGATCAGCGCCGCCAGGGCGAACTGATCGGCACGACCATCCAGTGCTCGGCCGCTGCGCAGTTCCGGCGCTAGCGGTACAGCCTGCTCAGGCAAAGACTGACGCGCCACACCGGGCAGGATCGCAGCTGCACCGGGCAGAAACAGCACGCGCCCGTCATCACCGAGCAAGATCTGCCTCGGGCTCAACCAAAGCCCCTGCATGCCACGGCGCTGCAGCGAACGCACGGCGGCGATCAGTTGCGTCACTATCCCTATCAGCGTCTGCGTATCCGGCGCCCCATGAGCAGCCACCCAATCGAACAGGTTGTGCATGCCGCGAGGCGGTTTGGCCAGCACCAGGTATGCATGGCTGCGCGCCTGATGCGGCGACAGTACCTGCGGCAACGCCTGCTGCGTACTGCGTCGCAGAGCCCACTCGTGCTGCCAGAAGGCTTCGCCTGCCTCGTCTTCGGCGAACCAGAGCACGGCTTCCCGTCCGGACTCGTCACGCCCGAGATATACCCGTCCAGGCGGACCATAAGGACATTGGCGCAACAGCGTCCAGCCATCGAGCTGCTGGCCGCAGGCGATCTGCATCAGCGCCGGACACGCCACAGCGGACGGTGCCGGCGCCAGGCACTGGGTTTCCCCCAGACGCAGCAGAACTGCAGCGCCGGGAGCCTGCAACAGCGGCTTCAGCCGCTCGCCCAAGCCACCCTCCGCCTGGATACATAGCCCTTGCAGATCACTCACATCGAGTAGCGGTTGCGGCGCCAGCAACAGATGCTCGCCGCGGCTCGGCAACAGACTGTGCTGAACCAGCGCCAACTCGGCCTGAGCACCGAGAGCCTGCCCCTCACGCCCTGCCAGGACTTGCAAGACACCTTTGTGCGCACGCGCCAGACCGACACTACCCGCCTGCAGAAACTGCAACTCATCGCCCTGCATCAGCAACACACCGGCATGCAAGTCGGCGGCGCCCCGCCCGGCCTGCTGCCGCCGGAACAGCTGTATGTTCAGCGCGGCCAGCACCTGTCGCGCCGCCTGGGTTTCACTCCAGCCCTCAGGCGTACAGCGAAAATCGGCGAACAGGGCGTCCAGATGACGTTCCAGGCTTTGCACCACATCAGGGCAGTGACGTGCCCAAAGCAGCACGACCAGCAGCAATGGCGGACGCTGCTGGCGACCGGCCAGCCACATTGCCCGAGCCCGCGCGGCCTGGTGCGGCAAGTCCAGCCCGGTGCCGCTCGCCAGCGTGATGCCCGGGTGTTCCAGCAGTTGTAGCGCCATGCTCAGCCCTCCTGCTGCAGCGAAGCTGCAAGAGGCGTTGCAGCCTTTATGCCGACTTGTAGCGAGCGCCTGGCGCCCTTATGGTGGCCGGGTCCTCCCAACGAGCCCGCATGCATGTGGTCCTTCAAGGCCTGGCGCCGTCGTCGCACCCTAGAAAACAACCCTGTCGATCCCGCCAACTGGGCCGAGGTACGCAGACGCCTGCCGATCCTCGATGGCCTCGACGGGCGCGAAGAGCAGCAGTTGCGCGAGCGCGCCGTGCTGTTTCTGCATGACAAGCACCTGACCGCCCTGCCGGGCCTGCAGCTCGGGCCAATCGAGCATCTGCTGCTGGCAGCCCAGGCGCAGTTGCCACTGCTGCACCTGGGCGATCTGGACTGGTACAGGGGTTTTCACGAGATCGTCCTCTACCCGGACGACTTCCTCAGCCCACAGCGCCACCGCGACGCCAGCGGTATCGAACACGAATGGGACGACGCGCGCAGCGGCGAGGCCTGGCAACAAGGCCCGGTGATCCTCGCCTGGCCGGGCGTCGAAAGCAGCGGCGGCTGGGAAGGCTACAACCTGGTGATCCACGAACTGGCGCACAAGCTGGACATGCTCGAAGGCGGCGCCAATGGCCTGCCGCCGCTGCACCGCGACATGCGCGTGCAGGACTGGGCCCACGCCATGCAGAGCGCCTATGACGCCCTGAACGCCGAGCTGGACGCCAACCCCGAGGCCGAAACCGCCATCGACCCTTACGCCGCCGAAGACCCGGCAGAGTTCTTTGCCGTCACCAGCGAATACTTCTTCACCGCCCCGGACCTGCTGGCCGACGCCTTTCCGGACGTCTACCAGCAGCTGTCCTTGTTCTACCGCCAGGACAGCCTGGCGCGATTGCGACGGCTGCAAGCGGAACACCCCGACTACAGGACGGTCGAAAACGCGACCAATGGCTGAGTAGGCCGCCGTAGTAACGCATTGCGAATACGCCTATAATGCGCCCCACTTTTTTGGCCCTCCCTGGGAGTTTCCCCCATGAGCTACAGCAAGATCCCGGCTGGTAAAGACCTGCCGAACGACATCTACGTTGCCATCGAAATCCCGGCCAACCACGCGCCGATCAAATACGAAATCGACCACGACACCGATTGCCTGATGGTCGATCGCTTCATGGCCACCCCGATGTTCTATCCGGCCAACTACGGTTTCATCCCGCACACTCTGGCTGACGACGGCGACCCCCTCGACGTGCTGGTCGTGACTCCTTATCCGGTCGCGCCGGGTTCGGTGATCCGCGCTCGTCCGGTCGGCGTACTGCACATGAGCGACGAAGCCGGCGGCGACGCCAAGCTGGTTGCCGTTCCGCACGACAAACTGACCGTTCTGTACAAAGACGTTCAGGAATACACCGACCTGCCCGCGCTGCTGATCGAGCAGATCAAGCACTTCTTCGAGAACTACAAGGATCTGGAGAAGGGCAAGTGGGTCAAGGTAGAAGGCTGGGGCGGCGCTGAAGAAGCCCGCGGCCTGATCAACAAGGCAGTCGCGGCTTACCAAAAATAAGCCCTGACCACCTCCGAAAAGCCGGCCACAAGCCGGCTTTTTTATTGCCCGAAGAAATCCGACAAGATCCTACAGCACTAGCAAATACGGGCCCTGCAGCTTAGCATTCGTCCTAAGACATCCAGTAACCATCCATAAAATCCGCGACCAAGGTGTGGGTCAAAGTGTGGGTCGAGGGGTGTGGGTTGGAGTAGGAGCGAGTAATGGGCAAGCTGACCAGCAAGACCGTGGAGTCGATAGCCAAGGCTGCAACGCCAGGAAAAACCAATGATGGCGATGGCCTGTACTTCCAGGTATCCAAGAGCGGCGGCACCAGCTGGATCTTCCGCTACAAGCTGGATGGCCGCAGCCGCGAAATGGGGCTAGGCCCCTTCCCAACCGTCACACTCAGCCAAGCCCGGCAGTTGGCCGCCGATCAACGCAAGCTTCTAGCTTCCGGAAGCGACCCACTGGCAACCCGCGATGCAGCAAAGGAAGCCAAGCGCGAAGCCGAACGCCAGGCTGCAGCACGTCGCACGACGTTCGAAGATCTCGCTCGCGAATACCAACAAGCACACGGCAGCAGTTGGTCTGAGAAGTGGCGGAAAGGCTGGCTGCGCAAACTGGAGCTCTACGCCTTCCCGACCATGGGCAAGTTGTCGGCCGACATCATCAGCACCGAGCATGTGCTTGCTGCATTGCAACCCATCTGGGTAACCAAGACACGGACTGCTGATGAAATCAGGGGCCAGATCGAGCAAATACTGGATGCAGCCAAGACTCGGCGTTTACGCGAGGGAGACAATCCTGCCCGCTGGCGCGGGCACTTGGACAACTTGCTGAGCAAGGCAGAGAAGAAGAAGGCCAGGCAGCGCCAGCACTTCCCAGCACTGCAGTGGAAAGACACTCCGAAGCTGATATCCACCCTGGCCAACATCGATACACGTGACGCCATCGCAACCAGGTTGCTGATTCTGACCGGTGCTCGTTACCACATGATCCAACATGCTCAATGGTCTGAGTTTGACCTCGAAACTGGCACTTGGGCACTGCCGGCTGAGCGCATGAAGATGCGAAAACCTTTCGTCATTCCTCTATCACCCCCGGTAGTCGAGATGCTGAATATCATGAATACGACTCATTCAACATATCTTTTCCCTGGGCAAGGGAAGAATGGTGTCATGCATGGCAACGCCATACGCAACCTGCTGCACAAGCTGGGGTATGCAGACATCACGAGACATGGCTTTCGATCGACCTTCCGGGACTGGGCAAACGAATGCACCAACTACCCGCGAGAGGTATGCGAGCTTGCGCTTGCCCATGATGAACGCGACCAGACCGAGGCGGCCTATTCGCGCTCCGACCTTCTGGAGAAGCGCAGGGCACTGATGGCGGAATGGGCCAAGTTCTGCACGAGCAAGAAGTGACCCACAGCAAGCCCAAAGCAGCCGGTAACAACAGACAGAAACCGGCCAATAGCGGGCGCTCATGCATGGGGTTAGCGGACCCTCTTTGAGGGTTGGGGGTATCAAAAACCGGGGCGATTCTCACACGGTTGCCAAAGTGAGAAATGAGGCGCTGCGCTATCACAAGAAAGTCGCCCCCAACAGGCTTAGATGAAAGGACTTCGGGGAGCGAGGCCCCCTAGTTCGCTACCGACTACCCACGTAAAGCTGGGAAGGGTCAGAGGGGCTCCTGAATCCCACGATGGAGGTGTTTAAGTTTCACTGCCATCACTACTTCCATCATTTACTACCAAGCAGCTGGTTCGGTTACGCCAATAACCAGGCGAGCACTTATTCCAGCGGCTGAAGGCGCGCGAGAAACTGGCGCCATCGGCATAGCCTAGGCGTTGGGCGATGCTGCCCAGATCCAGGCGTGAGTCGAGCAGCAGGCGTTCGGCCAGGCGGCGCTTGATCTGTTCGTTGAGCTGCTGGAAGGAGTGCCCCTCGGCGGCCAGGCGGCGGTGCAGGGTGCGTTCGGACAGCCCCAGGTGCTGGGCCACGGTGCGGCTGGTGAGCAGGCTGGCCGAGTCGCGGATCACTACCTGCTGCACCAGACGGGCCGTCGGCGGGGCGACCAGATCATGGGAAATCTCGTTGCACAGGCGCTCGCACAATTGTTCGCCTTCAAGCTGGGCGCTGATATGCGCCTGCGGCAGGTTGAGGTGCAGTTCGGCGTTGCTGAACAGGATGCCGTCGCGCGGCGCACCGAAGCGCACCGGGTAGGGGAAGTCACGTTGCAGGGCTTCCAGGTCGCCCGGAGCCGCGGCCGTCATTTCTACCGCCAGGGGCACGGCCGGGCGCTGAAGCAGTTCGGCCGTCACGCTCAGGCAACCGGCTAGGCCGCGCTCGATCACGAAGCGCCGGGCGTCCTGTGGCAGTACGCTGGCATCGAAAAGCAACCAAGTGCCGCGCTTGTCGGTTTCGATGCGGGCCGGGCAGAGAGTGAGGGCGAGCAGCTGATAGCGCTGGAAGGCGGCGAAGGCCTCGTCGAGCGTGCGGCTGGCCAGCATGGTGAAGCCCAGCAGTCCGAGCGAGGTCAGGTGGTAGTGCTTGCCTGCGACAAAACCCAGGCCGGGGCGGCCAGCGTGTTCCAGCAGGTTGCGGATCACCGCCAGCTCCTGCCAGGCCTCGATCTGCGCATTGGATTGTTGCAGCGCATCCGTGGCGATGGCGCTGCCGAGCAGGCAGGTTGCTGGGCCCACGCCCTGAGCGCGGGCGACTTCGAGCAGGTAGCGCACGCCGGTCAGCGGGCGGCTCTGGCGCCAGTTCATCGCAGGCCTCTTGTTTGGCAGTAGTTAACAATTTTTGGCGGTAATTATCATAGATCGTTCAGCCGCTCGCGTCGCATTCTGCTGCCACGTCCAACAGCCTGAGTCCCTGCCATGAACGAATTCATCTACGCCCTGCCCAGCCACAACCGTGCGGCCGACTATCGCCATATCCAGGTCACCCCGACCACCGGCGCCATCGGCGCGGATGTCGAGGGGCTCGACCTGAAGAGCCTGAGCGAGGAGGGCTATGCCGAGCTGCGCCAGGCCCTGCTAGCGCACAAGGTGGTCTTCATCCGCGAGCAGGAGCTGAGCCCCGCCGATCTGGAACGGGTCACCCAGCAGTTCGGCGAGTTCGGCCGTGAGCCCTATGTGAAGACCATGGCCGAGCACCCGCACGTGGTGCAGGTAGTCAAGGAAGCTGACGAGAAGGCGCCCTTCGTGTTCGGCGGTGCCTGGCATACCGACTGGACCTTCCAGGAGCGTCCGCCGGCCTTCACCCTGCTCTATGGCCACGACATCCCGCCCTTTGGCGGGGACACCTGCTACGCCAACATGGCGCTGGCCTACGAGTGGCTGTCGCCGGGCATGCAGGCGCTGCTGGAAAACCTCAACGCAATCCACAGTCCCGAGCGCGCCTACGGCGTTGGCGCCAACCACAATGCGCTGCTGGAGAACATGGCGATCAACTTCGGCAACGATACTTCCGCGGACACCCGCAGCCATCCGCTGGTGACCCGCCATCCGGAAACCGGCAAGAAGGTGCTGTTCGTCAACCCGGGTTACACCGTGGGCATCGAGGGGCTGCGCTCGGAAGAGTCCAAGCCGCTGCTCGACTACCTGTTCAGCCTGGCCACATCGCCGGCCTTCACCTGCCGCATGCGCTGGCGCCAGGGCACCCTGGCCATCTGGGACAACCGCAGCACCTGGCACCTGCCGATTTCCGACTACCACGGCATGCGCCGCGAGATGTTCCGGACCACCGTGGTCGGCGAGGTGCCCAGCCGATGAGCCAAGCATTGGGTGTCAGTGAATATCTGCAGGCCGCCGCCGACCATCTGGCCGAGGCGCGCAGTCGGCGCCAGCCCGGCCCGCTGGTCAGCGAGCGCTTCGCCCTGAAAGGTCTGGACGACGCCTATCAGGTGCAGGCCGTGGGCATGCGTCAGGCCCTGGAACAGGGCCGGCACCTGAGCGGCGCCAAGGCCGGGCTCACCTCGGCGACCCTGCGCGCCGCGCTCAAGGTCGAGGAACCGGTGTATGGCTGGCTGTTCGCCGATACCGCCTGCCGCTCGGGCGAGAGCATCGCCTGGGAACGGCTGCTGCAGCCCCGGGCGGAGATCGAGCTGGCTGTGGTGCTGGGGCAGGATCTGCCGGCAGGTGAGATCGAGCTGGAGCAGCTGCTGACCGGCATAGCCGGAGTGGTACCGGCGCTGGAGATCAATGACTCGGCCTTCGAGGGCTGGAAACTGACCCTGCTCGACGCGGTTGCCGACAACCTGTCGTCCGGGCTCTATGTGCTGGGCGAACAGGTGGTGCCGCTGGCGCAGCTGGCGGGGCAGACGCTGAGTGCCGAGTTGCAACGCAATGGCGAGTCGGTGCACTCCGCTATCGAGTTGTCCCTGTCCGACTGCCTGGCCACGGCCCTGTGGCTGGCGCGCAAGCGGGCCAGCCTGGGCCAGCCGCTGCGTGCTGGCGATGTGCTGCTCACCGGCGCCCAGGCGCCGATGCTGGAACTGGCGCGCGGCGACCGCCTGAGCTTCCGTATCGGCGGGCTGGGTGAGGTAACGTGCGCGTTCATTTGAGGTTGCTCGCTTGATCGTAGTGCCCTGCGCCTTTGGTGCCATTCTCAACGATTGGTTGGCCAGCCTTGGTCTGTCTCGCCCTTCCGCCGCCCCGCGTGGGGTGGCGCTCTCACTCGAACAGTGGGAGGCGCAAGTGCATGCGGCGATTGCCTTGGCCCCTGGCCCCGCGCGCGGACTCGACATCGGTCGGCATGTGCGCCTGCAGCATGTCGGACCGCTGGGCTACCTGCTGGTCAACACCCGCACTCTGAGCGAGTTTTTCGAGACCTACCTGCTGCTGGATCAATGGTTTTATGGCTGCGACTGGGCCCAGGTCAGCGTCACACGGGAGCAGGTGGTCATCAGCTGGGACGAGCGCTTCGGGCGTCCCGACAGGCTGCTGGAGCAGCTGCATGTGATGGCCCTGCTCAGCGTAGTGCGCAGCGTTTGTCCGGCTGCCGGTCAGCCGCTGCGCATTGGCTTGATGGGCGCCGCCGAGGGTGAAGGCCTGGGCAACAAGTTCCTCGCCAATATCCGCGAGACCGACGCCATCGCCCACGTGGTGCGCTGCTTCGAAGACGAAAACGTCATCCACGTCGCCAACAGCGTCGACCCCAAGCGCGATATCGAGATCATCGACCTGGAACTGATCATGGCCGACCTCGACAGCTGCGAGAAGCAACTGCAGCGCGTCACCCGCAGCGCCAAGGGCGGCGACAAGGAAGCCGTGGCCCAGAAGGCCCTGCTGGAAAAGCTCATCCCCCACTTCACCGAAGGCAAGCCCGCACGCAGCCTGCTGAAGAACCTGGGTGACGACGACAAGCGCCTGGCCAAGACCTTCCACCTGCTCACCACCAAGCCGGTGATGTATATCGCCAACGTCGCCGAGGACGGCTTCGACAACAACCCGCACCTCGACGTGGTGCGCGCTATTGCCGAAGAAGAAGGCGCCATCGTGGTGCCGGTGTGCAACAAGATCGAAGCCGAGATCGCCGAACTGGACGATCTGGAAGAAATGCAGATGTTCCTGGAAACCATGGGCATGACCGAGCCGGGCCTCAACCGCGTGATCCGCGCCGGCTACCAGCTGCTCAACCTGCAGACCTACTTCACCGCCGGGGTCAAGGAAGTACGCGCCTGGACCGTGCGCATCGGCGCCACCGCCCCGCAGGCCGCCGCCGTGATCCACACCGACTTCGAAAAAGGCTTTATCCGCGCCGAAGTCATCAGCTATGACGACTTTATCCAGTACAAGGGCGAGGCTGGCGCCAAGGAGGCCGGCAAATGGCGCCTGGAAGGCAAGGAATACATCGTCAAGGATGGCGACGTGATGCACTTCCGCTTCAACGTCTAAACAGAAATTAGGATTTCACCGGATCTTACCGGATACGAAACCCCTTGAGGAATAAAGCCTTAAGGGGTTTTTCTTTTCCGAAAAGGTCCGAAAAGAATCTATACGATCCGCATATTTACCGGGTACGCTACCGGGTATCGAAAAATTCACCTCCCCATATAACCGGGTATACCAGGATTGAGCAGCCATGCCGCTTACCGATACCGAGTGCCGTACCGCCAAGCCCAAGGAAAAGCCCTACAAGCTCACAGATGGCAATGGCCTTTACCTTGAGGTGAAGCCTAACGGGGTTAAGGCATGGCGCTATCGGTTCGAGCTGAACGACGGAACTAGCAGGAAGGAAAGCGTGTTCGCGATTGGGGACTATGTAATCGCGCCCAAAGGGGAATCACCCGAGCACGCCGAAGAGCGCCGCAAAGGGCGCCGCTTCACTCTTGCAGAGGCACGCGATGAGCGCGTGAAAGCCCGTGCCCTAGTCATACAGGGCATCAATCCCGCGCACCACCGGCAACAGGAGCGGGTGAAGCGCGACCACGAGAAGGCCATTACGTTTGAAGCCGTCGCCAAAGAGTGGCTTTCACTGAAGGACTGGGAGGAGATCACCAAGTCCAGACGACTCAACATGCTTGAACGCGTCGTATTTCCCAAAATCGGTGAACTGCCGATCAAAGCCATCACCCCCATGCACATTCTTGAAGTGCTCAGAGCAGCCGCTCAAGATAATGGCCCATCTGTTGCCGCAGAGGCCAAGCGGAGCATGTCCGGAGTTTTCGAACTGGCAATTTCCACGTTGCGAGCCAGCACCGACCCGGTACACCCCGTTCGAAAAGCCCTGCCAGCCAACAAGACTCAGCACAAACGCCCTCTCTCCACCGAAGAAATTGGCCAACTGTTACGCGATGTCGAATCTCACGGCGGACGCCATGAGACCCTCTGCGCTTTCCAGCTCATGTGGCTGACTCTGTGCCGCCCCAATGAAGCTGTAGAGGCTCAGTGGGCAGAATTTGACCTGGAGAAGGCGCTTTGGCGCATTCCCGCCGAGCGGATGAAAAAGCGCAAAGAGCACACGGTGCCACTGCCGCGACAGGCAGTCGAAATACTGCGAGGCCTGCATTCCATCACAGGAAAATACACCCACGTATTTCCTCACCGCGACGTACGCACCCGCCCAATGGTTGCGGCCTCATTCCGCCAGATGCTCAACACCCTTGGCTGGGGAGGTAAATACAGCCCGCATGCCACGAGGACAACGGGCAGCACCAGACTCAATGAGATGGGCTATTCAGCAGACTGGATCGAAAGACAGCTCGCCCATACCGAGCAAAACGCTGTCCGCCGCACCTACAACCATGCCGAGTATTTGAGTGATCGAGCCATGATGATGCAGAGATGGGCGGACATGCTGGACAGCTGGAAAAAGGACTTAGGCTGAATGGAAAGAGACGTCGCTGATTACGAAAACATCGGCTGGCGCTTTCACCCGAATGCACCAACTACCCGAGAGAGGTTTGTGAGCTTGCGCTTGCCCATGATGAACGCGACCAGACCGAGGCGGCCTATTCGCGCTCCGACCTTCTGGAGAAGCGCAGTGCACTGATGGCGGAATGGGCCAAGTTCTGCACGAGCAAGAAGTGACCCACAGCAAGCCCAAAGCAGCCGGTAACAACAGGCAGTTCCCCACGCATAGGCCACGCATGCCGCATTAGGATCATTAGGATCATTAGGATCATTAGGATCATTAGGATCGGGCGAACCCTGGGTGAGAAGAACGGCTCTAGGCAGCCACTCTGCTATGTCGACAGCCGGCCTAATAAATTAGCACCGCCCATTTACAGCGATAGCTGCACCTGTGATTGCACTAGCCTCCTGAGAGGCTAAAAATACGATCACATTAGCGACCTGCTCTGGCGTAACCCAGCGGGTGGCATCCGCATCAGGCATATCGAGGCGGTTCTGCGGGGTATCGATGATCGATGGCATGATCGCATTGACCGTGATGCGCTGATCTTTCAACTCTTCGGCCAACGCCTCCGTAAGGCGCATCACCCCGGACTTTGCTGCAGCATAGGCCCCCATGCCTAGGCTGGCCTTACTGGCCGCTCCGGCTGCAATGTTGATAATGCGCCCGGCTTCGGCTTTCTTCAGGTGTGTCAGCGCGGCCATGCTAGCCGTTGCGGCAGTGCGCACGTTCATTTGATACATCAAATCCCAGGTCGCAAGATCGCCGCCCTCGATGGTCTCCCAGCGAAAACCACCCGCCACGTTGATGAGCGCATCTAATCCTTGAAAATGCTGCTGCACCTGCTGCATTGCACAATTTGCCATGTGCAGATCGGTTAGATCGACCGCGCCGATAAGCAGTTTTTCAGAGCGCGCCGTGTCGGCCAGGGGTCGCGGCACGCTGGCCTGATCAATCAGGGCCACCCGCCAACCATTGGCCGCGAACGCCTCGCCTACCGCTATACCTAGACAACCGAATCCACCGCTAATTGCGACTACTTTACTCACGCTTATTCTCCTTGAAGTGGACTACACCAGGGCTGCACTGAGCACTGAGCCCCGGCACGAGTGGTCAGCTAGGTTGCCACTATTGCCGTGCAGAACCTGTCGCCGAGCCGACAAGTGGGCACAGTCAAGAGTGCTAACTTGCCTGGTCGCTGAGTCGCTGAAAGCCATCAGCCGCTCAACTTTCTTGAGTCGAGAGAAAAGGATCGCGCGCAATGAATCTGATCGTGTTTGCCATACCGATTTTTTTAACCACCACCTTGCTGGAAGCATGGCTGGCGCACCGCCGCGGGCTAGCGGCGTATTCCATACCTGATGCCATCAGCAGCTACCAATATGGTCTATTGAGCCAGGTGGTTGGGGCGTTCACCAAGTTGGCGAAACTGGGCGTTTACACTCTGGTATTCGAAGCCTACCGCGCCACGACCTTGCCTAGCGATAGCCTGTGGGTATGGGTCGGAGCCCTTGTGGCCTACGACTTTTTCTACTACTGGCATCACCGTATGAACCATGAAATTGGCTTGCTGTGGGCCGGGCACGTATCGCATCACTCTTCCGAGTACTTCAACCTGGCAACAGCCTTACGCCAGTCCTCGACGAGCGCACTTCTGGGCTGGATATTCTATCTACCGATGGCAGTGGCCGGTGTGCCGCCCAGCGTGTTTGCCGGGGTGTTGCTGATCGACTTGCTTTACCAGTACTGGGTGCATACCGAGGTAATTGGTCGTTTGGGCTGGCTTGATCGCATCTTCGTCACACCCTCAAACCATCGCGTCCATCATGGGCAAAATGACTACTGCATGGACACAAACTACGGGGGCATTCTGATTCTCTGGGATCGCCTATTCGGTACCTTCGCCGAGGAGCGCAAGGACGAGAAGGTCATCTACGGCGTGCGCACACCGTTGCAGAGCCTTAACCCATTCTGGGGCAACATGCATTACTACATTGAGCTCTGGCAGAAATCCAAAGCCACCCCGGGCTGGCGGGCTAAACTTGGCGTCTGGCTGGCACCACCTGGTGGCTGGCACGATGAGGCGAGCGAGCCTTACGAGCCGTCGCAGTTTAAGTATTACGATCCGTGTACACCCGATGCGGTCAAACGCTATGCGGTAGTGCATCAGGTGCTTGCAATGTTGTTCCTCATGCATTTTCTGACGCTAGTCAACACCTTGCCGAAGACCTTACTGGCACTCTACGCCGCTGGCTTTGCCATTTCGGCAATCTCTCTCACGTCACTATTGGAAGGACGTGCCAATGCACGGCGTTTTGAGCAGTGCCGTGTCATAGGACTGGGCATTGCCTTTGCTGCTCTACCTGACTGGTTCGGTTTTAGTATGCCCATCGCACTCAAGCTGATGTTATTGGTTGTAATGCTAGGCAGCGCTGCATGGCTCAGCCGCACTTCCTTCAAACCTGCTGCTTTGTGGACTTCCCAATGAATGCCGATGCCATTTCCGACTTGATCTTGGCTGTGGTTGCCTTTTCCATTGCCTTTGTCCAGCTGCGCCAGCGCCCTGCTCTAGCCATTGGTTGCGGCCTGATCGGCCTGGCGGCAGCGATTGGTACACTGCATTACCAGTATGGTGAGTTGTTCGCCGGCCCACATCGCTTTACCGGCCTGGTTGCCGCCAGCGCAGGTTTCCCGCTGCTGGTCATTGCACTGCGCTGGCCAGATGACTCTGTTGCTCAGCGCATCACGGCCGCAGGGCGCTTCGCGCTCTTGGTTGGGAGCTTCGGGGTGGTGATTAGCGTGTCGGGATTTGACACCTGGCGCATGCTGGTGCCTCTTGGCTCTGTCTTGTTAATCTGTGCCACAGCCTTAGTGACGCGGCGGGTAATGCCACTCGGGGCGGCGCTAGTGTTCATCGTTAGTCTAGCGGCCGGTGCAACCGGTGAAGAGATGCTCGGACCGCTATCTGGCATCCAATGGCTGCACTACTTGCTGTCTTTAGCCCTGCTGCTGCTGCACCGGGATAGGGTGGTGCCGCTGTTAGCTGCGAGCCGTTAATTCGGCTTCCCCTGCATCCCATATCTTGGGAAACTGTCGAATGTGGTTAAGACCCAACATCGATGTTTCCAAGGTTTCCAAATGCAAAACATAGATGACGCAGCCCATCAGACAATCTACCGCCTGCGCGAGGCAGATGACTGGTTCGCAAGCTTGCCGGGGGAAGTGCAAGACAAAATCATCCAGTCTTCCGTATTGCGCCACTATCGCAAAGGGCAGGTGATCACTGCCCAAGGCAGCCGACCGACTGCAGCCTCAGTAGTGCTTGAGGGGCGCGTGCGGGTTTCGCGGCTGCTATTCGAGGGTGAGGAGAAGCTTTATATGATTGGCGAGAGAGGATTTTGGTTCAACTTCCTCGACCTGATTACAGGCGAAAAGGCCGATGTGGCTGTGATCGCCGATACCAATGTGCAATTACTAATGCTGCCTCTGCAGCAATTCGAGCGAATCCTTGAAGAGGAACCTCTCTATTGCAAGGCAATTACACTTTTTATTGCCAAGCGCTATGCCGCTTTTATGCGGCACTTTGCCGATGGCCAGATGATCGTGCCGCTGCAACGGCTGCGTACAGGTTTAGCAGAACTGTTGTTGCTGCAACCACAGGCAACAGGCTCTGAGGAAGTTATTTTGAATGTTTCTCAGGCGGATTTAGCCTCCATACTTGGTTCTTCCCGCCAGACTATCAACGGGCTGCTAAAACAACTGGAAAAGGCGGGACTGATTAAGATCGGTTTTCGGCATATTCGAGTAATTGATCCAGCTGGGCTTTCTGAGCACGCGGCTAACTGAGCCGGCACTAATCTCGATGTAATTTTCGCAGGGCCGAGTGCATCGCTGTTGATCATGAGTGGACTCACCACCTGACTTCATCAGTACCACCTGACCACAATGCTAGAGGTGAACCGGCCCTATCAATAGCCCCGGCTTTCCTAGAGACCTTTGGGCCTAATAACTGCCCCCGCACGAGGGCCGCTTGGTCACCAATCAAAGACTGCTTTTGGCCGACTCCAGCCAGTTCGCACTCAGTTAGCGCTGCTGAAAAGCAGCCATTCGATTCAAAAAAATCTCAACCACACATTACTGCAATGACATCCGCACCAAAGAGGTTCCCCCCATGTCATTGCAGTGCCCTCGCTGTCACTCCCCCAAAGTCGCTTCGTTCCATCACGCCATGAAAACCGGCGCGGCCATCGGCGCTGTCGGCGGCCTCGCACGCGGCATCAGTGCTGCTCTGGCAGGCGGCAAGGCCGGCGCAGCACTCGGCGTAATTGCCGGCCCTGTAGGTATCACACTCGGCTCGGCATCCGGCGCCATTCTCGGTGGCCTGGTCGGAGGCGTCGGTGGTTGTGCGCTCGGCGCTCAGCTCGGCGAGTCACTCGACCGTCACGTCCTGGCCCACAACCTCTGCCTGATCTGCGGTCATCGCTTCAACCTGCCGACCTGATCCGGCCACCGCTCTCCTCTTCCTTCTCCATCACTGATTGCCGGTGCTGCGCCATGCGCAGCGCTTTTTGCCGGCCTGCACCTAAAGGAAACTCGTCATGGCTCATCAAATCGAACAAATGGCCTACGTTGGCGCTACTCCGTGGCACGGCTTGGGCAACAACCTGCCGCAGAAACAGCCCATCGAAGTCTGGCAACGCGAAGCCGGTATGGACTGGCAGATCCTGGAAAGCCCCGTGCACTTCAAGTCGGACGCCATCGGCCATCTGGGCGCGATACATTCTTTCCCCGAACAGAAGGTGCTCTACCGTTCGGACACCAAGGCACCGCTGTCGGTGGTCTCGCAGCGCTACCACACCGTGCAGCCAAAGGATGTTCTGGAGTTCTACCGAGACCTGACCGAAGTGTCTGGCTACGAGCTGGAAACCGCTGGGGTGCTCAAGGGCGGCCGCAAGTTCTGGGCGCTGGCACGTACCGGGCAGAACGCTGCGCTCAAGGGCAACGACCAGGTGAATGGCTACCTATTGTTGGCCACTTCCTGTGACGGCACCCTGGCTACCACAGCAACGCCCACCACCATTCGTGTGGTCTGCAACAACACGTTGACCATCGCTTTGGACGGCCACAGCCGTGCGATCAAGGTGCCGCACAGCACCCGCTTCGACGGCGATCTGGTCAAGAAGCAGCTCGGTATCGCCGTCTCGCAATGGGATGACTTCATGTACCGCATGCGCCACCTGGCTGAACGCAAGGTGCAGTGGCATGAAGCACTGGGCTTCTTCATGAGCGTGATGTGCGAGACCAGCCCGACCGGCGCACTACCGGAGCAACTGACCAACGAGCGCGCCCTGCGCAAAGTGCAGGAGCTGTACGAAGGCCGTGGTCGCGGTAGCCAGCTGGACTCGGCACGCGGCACCGCCTGGGGCCTGCTCAATGCCGTGACCGAGTACGTCGATCACGAGCGCCGGGCACGCAGCACTGAGTACCGCCTCGATTCAGCCTGGTTCGGCCAGGGTGCCCAGATCAAACAGCGCGCATTGGATACAGCCCTGCAATTGGTCGCCTGACCTTTTACCCACCCCATAACGCCCGACCCGCTTTGTTGCAGGTCGGGCGTTTCTATTTCTGCAAGGTGAACGCTATGAAAGCTACTTCATTGAATCGCAGCACCAGCAAGTCCCGTCCGGCTCTGCGCCTGGTCAGCACCAAGGAGCTGCCACGCGAGGACTGGCTGCAGATCCGCAAGCAAGGCATCGGCAGTTCGGATGCTGCCGCAGCCGTAGGACTCAACCCCTACAAGTCGCAGCTGGAACTCTGGATGGAGAAGACCGGTCGCGATGCTGGCATGCCCAAGGCTGATCCTCAGGATGAGGAAAGCCCGATGTACTGGGGCAACGTGCTGGAGCCTATCGTCGCTTGGCACTACAGCAAGCGCACCAAGAACAAGGTACGGCGCATCAACGCAGTGCTGCAGCATCCCGACGCCGAGCTGCCCTGGATGCTCGCCAACATCGACCGCGAGGTGATCGGTGCCGACGATGTGCAGATTCTCGAATGCAAGACAGCCGGCATAAACGGGGCACGCCTCTGGAAAGAGGGCGTGCCAGAGTATGTACAGCTGCAGGTAATGCACCAGCTCGCCGTCACCGGCAAGCAGGCTGCTGATGTAGCGGTGCTACTCGGTGGTCAAACGCTGGAGATCCACCGCATCGAGCGGGACGAGCAGATGATCGCTCGTCTGATCGAGCTGGAGCGCAAGTTCTGGCACTACGTGGAGACTGATACGCCACCACCGGCCGATGGCACCGCTTCGTCAGAGTCAGCGCTGCGCTGCCTCTATCCAGAGGACAACGGCCAGGTCGTCGACTTCAGCCAGCATGCAGGACTCGCTGCGGCTTACATCGAGCTGAAAGCCGTGCGCCAGTCGATTGCCGACAAGGAAAAGCGCGAGGCCGAGCTCAAGCAGATGCTGCAGCAGGCCATGGGCGATGCCAGTCACGCGGAGTTTTCCAGCGGCTCTGTCAGCTGGCGCAAAGCCAAGGACAGCATCGGCCTCGATGTCGCTCAACTACTCAAGGACAAGCCCTACCTGCAGGCCAAGTACCCACTGCTGAAACCGGGTGCACGACGCTTCCTGGTCGGCTGAAACCCAACTTCTCCAACCATTCCCTCCCCTTGGCCAGTCCATGCAGTTCGCGCTGCGTGGCTGGCTTTTTTTCATTTTCAGGAGAGTCACCATGCTCAAAGGTCTGGCTATCACTCCGCCGATACTCGGGCGGATTTCCATCGGCAAGGTCATCGAGAAGAACGGCAAGCGACTGCCGGAGAAGGATGACCAATTCACCATCACTTCCCAGGTGCAAGGCAAGGACGGCTGGTTGCTGCACCCGCTCAATGACGAGCTGCGTCAGGGCAAGGACGACAAGCTGCGCAGCATTCCGGTACGCCTGCTGTTCAACGAACCGGAGCTGAATTTCCGGGCTGACTACACACTGTTCGACCGGCAATCGGGTCGGCCGGTTTGCGTCGGCAATGGAGAGACCTGTAAGCGGGTTACCCAGGACGGTATGCAGTCGTTGCCTTGCCCTTCACCGGATGCCTGCCCACTCGCCAAAGGCGGTGCCTGCAAGCCCTATGGCCGACTGAATGTGGTCATTGGCGATGAGGATCCGCTGGGCAGCTTCGTGTTTCGCACCACTGGCTTCAACAGCATCCGCACCCTGGCCGCTCGTCTGCATTACTTCCAGGCCATCTCCGGCAACCGTCTGGCCTGTCTACCGCTGGAGCTGCGTTTACGCGGGAAATCCACCCGACAAAGCCATGGCACGCCGATCTTCTACGTCGACCTGACGGTACGCGGCGGTGTGGACATGGCCGAGGCGCTGCTGGCCGCCAATGAGCTCGATGCGCAGCGGCAAGCAGCAGGTTTCGATCAGGCCGCACTGGATGAAGCGGCGCAGCGTGGCTTTGGCAATGGCGCCTTCGAGGACAGCGAGGAAGACGCTGGCGTCGTCGCCGAGGAGTTCTACCCCGCCGAAGAACCCCCATCTCCAGCCACCAACACTCCCCAGCGTTCTGCGAAAGCCAGCCTGGCCGAGAAGCTGGACGCACAAGCCCAGCGCCACACCCCACCGATCGATAACCATCAAGGAGCCCACCATGCGCCTGCACAAGCTGAAGGCCAGTGAATCGACAGGCACCTACCTGGTCGACTCACCGGTCACCGAAACTGACATCCTGCTGATGGCCCGACAGTTGGCGAATCTGCGTCTGCGCCGAGGGCGAGCACTGACCTCACCGAAGGAAGTGTTCGGCCACCTGCAGGCGCTGCTGGGCGATTACGAGCATGAGGTATTCGCCCTGCTTCTGCTCGACAGCCGGCACCGGGTGATCGTCTTTCACGAACTGTTCCGGGGCACCCTGGACAGCGCCTGCGTCTATCCCCGGGAAGTCGTCAAGGCGGCCCTGGAGCACAACGCCGCGGCAACCGTGCTGGTCCACAACCACCCTTCCGGTGATCCAGAACCCAGCCAATCAGATCTCACCCTGACTCACAACCTGCGGGAGGCCCTGAACCTGGTCGGGGTACGAACCCTGGACCATATCGTGGTGGGCCACGAGGGCTGCGTATCGCTGGCGGAACAGGGCTACCTGTGAGGAGAACACGACGATGAAGCTACTGCGGATCTTTGCTGCCGTGCTCATGTTCGCCGGCATCCTCGCCGGCTGCCTGACCCTTCTACTGCTGGTACTTCTGATGGTGCGCTTTCCACCACTGCTGATTGCCGTGGTGCTGGCATGCTGGATCGTCAATCGGTTGCTGAAATATTCACGAGGAGCACCTCGGTAAGCGGCATAATCAGTATGGGCAGTCGCAAGGCTGCCCATACTGGAACAGGAGTATTTTCTTTTTTCCCCTGTTCATCGGGCAATGCTGAATTTCTGGCAGTGTTTGACCAAGCCTCGCAGCCTTATGACGAACAGAGAACCCTGGGCCGCATTGGCCAAGCAGACGAGATTGGGGCCGCCGCGCTCTTCCTGGCGAGCGATGCGTCGAGCTACGTCAACGGCGCCGAACTGTTCGCGGACGGCGGCGCCTCCCAGACCTGAGCAGGCCACCAACCATTCGCTCCGGTTAACGCCGACCCTTAGGTGGATTTCTAAGGAAGCTGCATCGGTGTAGTGCTGGTGCGGATGCTGGACCGTCGCCGTGGTGTCGTGTTGCCGGTGCGGGTATACGTAGAGCCTCCAGGCGGAACCCCGGTAGCGTGTAAGGACTGACGCAAAGGGATCAGCAGATAGGCCATGCTCTAGGTGCCGCTGCGTACACATACATTCTTGGCACCGAACAAGTTCATTTGCTGGATCGGCCGCGACCTTTGCTATGGCGGCATTGTCCTCACGCTGGCCGGCGACGTTGCTTCTGGCGACCTTGGGAGACGGACCAATGCGGCGCCCGCGGCCAATGTGAGCTTGACCTACCTAACTTCAACTTCCTTAGGACACTCTGATGGATGAATTTTCTGGTTCGTTAATCGATCATCTGGGTATTGGTGTTTCGGACATTTCACATGCTCGCGCCTTCTACGAACAAGCGCTGAAGCCGCTGGGGATTACCCTCCTCGCGAGCATAGAAGCCCCCCTCCGTAATCAGCTTCTCGGAGATTGGGCTTCGGCTGTTCTGGCAAGCCATTTCTCTGGGTGCATGCCACCACCTCCCCTAGCATCGGGGCGCATATAACTTTGATCGCCCAGAGTCATGAGGCAGTCGACGCGTTCCATGCGGCCGGGCTGGTCGCTGGGGGTCAAGACAACGGAGCGCCAGGAATCAGGTCCCATTACCACGCCGGATATTACGCGGCCTATGTGCTAGGCCCTGATGAGGTAAATCTGGAAGCCGTCCGCCAAGCATCAGATTGAGAGCTTCAGCTACGAACGAAGTAGCTGCCCGGGGGCGTTATCGTTGATTCCAGAAAATTCGGCTTGATGCGCACCGACTAATCAGCCATTTCCTGCAAAGACTCAGCTATCTGAGTCCCTGTTTTAGGGTTTTGTCGGGGCGTTTTTTCCCACGCCGACAGAATTGAACTGTCGGAAACCAGAGGCTGGCTTACCCTTTACCTTCAGAACCTTTCGCGCAGCATCGCCATCAGATTGCGCGGTTCGCCATAACTCCTCGCATTCCATAAAAGGCCATGTTTCAACGCTCTCAGGGCGGGTGACAGCTTCAAGTCGCCTCTAAGCGGGTCCTGTTGAGAGCAATACCTCTCCTAATTCTGGAAATTTAATTTTCACATTTGCGACTGGCGGGGCCCAAAAAAGGCCTGTCCAGCTTCCTGTGGCGATCAGATCACCAGCCCTCAAGGGCCGGTTCTGCGATGCAGCATGCCTCGCCAACCACGGCAGCGAAGCCAGTGGATCAGTGAAGGGATGGCTTCCAACATCAACTATCTGCAGCCGCCCATCCACCCAGACCTCGACTGCCTGCTGCGACCAGTTTGCCGGAGGCTGAGTCGCTTCGCCCAGCACCAATGCGCGGTTGAGTTGCTGATCAGCCAGGCGAAGCAAGGGATGCGCCTGCTCTCCCTGTTGAAAGCGGGTATCACACAGCTCGATCCCGACATGCCATGCATCAATCGCTTCATAGGCTGCTGCATGATCGGAATCGCCATCGACATCTCGCCCAAGTCGCACGATCAGCTCACCTTCGATGCCGAAACGGCTGCAATAGCCCTCAGGGACCGCCCAACCCGATAAATGAATGGAGTGGCTCGGCACGCGCGCAGTGCTGACCAGCCCTCCAGGGCTGCCGCCAAGCTTCCACGCAGTCTCCGACGAGTCACCGAACCAGCCAAGCTCGGCGGCGACAAGTTCCTGAACCTGGTAAGCATCGGCTTCAGTCAGCAAACCAAGCCCGTCATATGGCACATTACGCCGCTGTCGCCATGCTTGGACCAATGCCGCCGCTACCTGGGTCGCGCCGTTCATAGCGGCAGTTCATGCGGGCGACGACGAGTTTGAGCGGGAGCAGGCTTCTGGCACGGTAAAAACTTCCCGCGGCCCGCGGCGCCTCTTGGTTCGCCGTCCCAAACGACCTCTCCTCGTGCCAGCGTTATGGCCGGCCATGCACTCAACTGCATACCTTCATAGGGGGTGTAATCCACATTGTGGTGCAGCATGTCGTTGGTAATGCGTACTGGCTCACCTTCGTTCCAGATGACCAGGTCAGCATCGGCGCCAATTGCGACGCTGCCTTTGCGTGGGTACAAACCATACATTTTTGCGGCATTGGTGGATGTGAGTGCGACGAAACTCTGCGGGGTAATCCGGCCTTTGCGAACACCTTCGGACCAGAGAAGCGCCATTCGCGTTTCGATCCCAGGAATACCATTGGCGACTTGTTCAAACGTCGGGCTTTCACCATGGGCTTTTTTACCGTCGTGGCCTTCGTACCGGAACGGCGCATGGTCCGATGAAAACACCTCGAATGAACCATTTTCCAGGCCGTCCCAGATGACCTGCTGGTTGGCAGGATCGCGCGGTGGTGGGCTGCAGATGCATTTCGCGCCTTCAAAGCTGTCGTCGCATCCGAGCGAAGCCGCCGTCAGGAACAGATACTGAGGACAGGTCTCCGCGTAGACCTTCAGGCCTTTGCTCTGCGCCCAGCGAATCTGCTCGACTGCGTCACGACCAGACACATGGACGATCAGAATTGGCACATCCACCAACTCGGCCAATGCAATCGCTCGATGCGTGGCCTCACGCTCAACCAGCATGGGCCGGGAGGTGGCGTGATAACGGGGCGCGTCCAGGCCTGCAGCCAGCAGGCGCTCGGTAAGCCAGGCGATGCAATCGCTGTTCTCGGCATGCAACATCACCATGGCTCCTTCCCGACGTGCCACCGACAGCGTCTCGAGAATTTCCCGGTCACCGAGCTTCAACGCGTCGTAGGTCATGTAGATCTTGAACGAGGTATAGCCCTCGGCAATCAGAGCGGGCAACTCCCGTTGCAGCACATCAGGCGTGGGGTCAGTCACGATAAGGTGGAATGCGTAATCGATCACCGGCTTGTCGCCAACTCGCCGATGGTAGTCCTCGACAGCGGCACGCAAACTCTCGCCTTTCTGCTGGCAGGCAAAGGGAATGACCGTGGTAGTGCCACCGCAGGCGGCAGATACGGTGCCACTGTAGAAGTCGTCCGCCATGACAGAACCGTCGCCGGTCGGCTGATCCAGGTGCACATGGCTATCGACGCCCCCCGGCGTAACGTGCCGCCCCGCCGCGTCAATCTCTTTCAATCCAGTGGGCAAGTCAGTCGCCAGTGAAACAATTTGTCCATCACGAATGCCGATGTCGCAGGTAAAAATGTCAGCGGCTGTAACCACGCGGGCATTACGGATAACAGTGTCCAGAATTTGCATATCAACCTCTTTCAAGCAGGAGCCAGCCACCGTTATTCCGGGCGTAGCAAGCCACGCCCGGGTGCTCGAAGCGTTCGAACCTACGGGTGGTATCTGGAATCACGGGTTCACATTGCGTCGCTCGAATGCCATGCCTCGCGCGCGCATTACGTAGTCAGAGCATTACATCGCCGCCATTGGGGGACAGTGTTTGCCCGGCATAAAATGCGCCAGCGCTCGAAGCCAGGAGCAAAGCGGTAGGTGCGATTTCATCTACCTGGCCGAAGCGCCCCACCGGCAACTGTGCTTTCTTGGCCTCAAGCCATTGCGCGCTGTGATTGCGCAACAAGTCGGTATCGACCGGCCCCGGCGCAATCGCGTTGACCATCACATTGTGTGGCGCACCCTCATAAGCCAGTGCTCGGGTAAACCCCACCACCCCGGCCTTCGCCGCACAGTAATGCGCCAGCCCTGGCGCGCCCTTGTATGCCAGTTGTGAAGCAACGTTGATGACGCGGCCATACTGGCGTTCGAGCATCCCGGCGAAAAAGGCGCGAGTGACCAGCATCGTCCCGCGCAGATTTATCCCGATGATACGATCCCAATCCTGATCATCGGTCATGGCAAATGGACGGTCGCCGCCACCCACACCGGCCGAATTGACCACGATGTCGACCTGCCCCAAACGTTCCTGCGCCCAGGTGCAGAAACGGTTTACCGCCGCCGGATCAGAGACGTCGCATTCGCTGGCGTGTAGTTCAAGGCCTCGCGAGCGCACGCGATTCTGGAACGCCTCGGCATTCTGATGATCTGCCACATGGCAAATGGCAACTTCTGCACCATGCTCCAGAAACAATTGCGCAATCGCCGCACCGATTCCCCTGCTTGCGCCGGTGATAACAGCCTTGCGGCCCGAAAGATCAAACACGTTACTCATGACCGACTCCCAGTGTTCGAGCGGGATGGACGCTCTGCCAGTGGTTGGCAATATCGATGCGTCGAGTGATCCATACGTCAGGGAAACTCAAAACGTAATCGAGGAATCGCTCCAATGCAGCTGCCCGGGCCGGATGCCCCACCAAGCGCAGGTGCAGACCGACCGACATCATCTTGGGTTGGGTTTCTCCTTCCTTGTAGAGCATGTCGAACGCATCTTTGAGGAAGCTGAACCATTGGCTTCCGGTACTGACGCCAGCGGCGAACTGTCCGTCGTTATTGGTTAACGAATACGGGATGATCAGGTGAGGTTTGCCGCTTACCTGGGTCCAGAACGGTAACTCGTCCCCGTAGTAATCCGAGTCGTAGGTGAACCCGCCCTCCTCGACCAGCAGCCGACGGGTGTTGACGCTCGGGGAGTAGCGGCAATACCAACCCTGGGGCCGAACGCCCGTTGTACGCTCAAGGGATTCCACCGCTTTACGGATGTGCTCGCGCTCCTGTTCCTCGCTGAGCTGGTAGTGCTGGATCCACCGCCAGCCGTGGGAGCACACATCGAAGCCCGATTCGCGGATGGCTTCACAGGCATCCGGATTACGCTCCAGGGCGAGCGCGCAGCCATAGATGGTCGCTGGCAGGGAACGCTCCTGGAACAGGCGCATCACCCGCCAGAAACCCACTCGGCTGCCATATTCGAATAGCCCTTCAGCGGCCAGATCCCGGCCCTTTACACCGGTATTGAGGCCGCTGCTTTCGGTGAACCACGTTTCGCTACTGTCCTCGCCGTCCTGAATGGACGGCTCCGAGCCTTCCTCATAGTTCATGACGAAATTCAGTGCGAGTCGGGCGCCCCCGGGCCATTTAGGATCAGGAGGATTACGGCCATAGCCGACAAAATCTCGTTGAAGATCACTCATGCTTTCTGCACCTCGAAACTATGAGGAAGGTGAGTCGATTCCAGCCAGCGCGCGTACGCTTGAATGCCGTCATCAAGGGATATTTTTGGCACGTAACCCAGGTCACGGCGCGCCGCATCAATACTGAATTTCTGCTGGAATTCATCGACAGGATCCGCGCCCGGCTCAAGTGCGATATCGGCACCGGGAAAGATAGTGCGCACGACCTGCGCGATCTCTTCAAGCGTTACACGGGTGTCGCCGGTGACGTTGTAGGTGGTGCGTGGCAGCACGGGGGCATCCAGCGCACAAAGCAAGCCCTGAACGGCGTCTTCAACGTGAATGAATTGCCTGGGGAAGTCCGCTCCGAAAGACATTCGGGTGGCGCGCCTGGCCAAGGCATCTTCAATCATCTTACGAATCACACAGTCAGTGGTTCTCCCCGGGCCGTAGACCCAGGACAGTCGAACACTCGCCGCAGACAGCCCATACTGTTCGGCGTAGGCCGTGGTGATGTACTCGGAAGAAACCTTGCTGGCACCGTAGAGGCTGCCTGGCTTGAGTAAAACGTCTTCGTAAACGGGACCCGACTCGACCACCCCATAAGCACTGGTCGAGGAGCAATACACAAAGCGCCGAACAGCGTGAACACGCGCCAACTCAAGTACGTTGGCGGTACCGACAATGTTCACTTGCACCATCGAATACGGCGCATCACGCGCCACCATTGGCCCGGAAAACGCACCGCAATGAATGATGGAATCGATTCCATCCAGAGCGATGGCATGCAGGCGATGGATATCGCCAAGGTCGCACGCTGTGATCTTGACCCCCTCCTGGGTGACCGAGGCGAGCCGATCCAGTGCCAGCACCGGTCGGCCCTGCTCGACCAGGCGACGCACCACCTGGCGACCTACCAACCCTGCCGCTCCGGTGACCAATACCGGTTTGCTTATCGATTGATCGAAACTCATGCGCGCAGCTCCGCCTGTGGGGCGCGCATTGGCGCCTCTTCTCGGACCTCGATAGGCAGTTCGGCCTCGAGCAGCTTGCGGGTATAGGCCTCCTTCGGATTGGCAAAAATCTCCTCCGTCGGGCCTTGCTCGATGATCTTGCCGTGGCGCATCACGGCAACGTAATGCGCCAATGACCGGACTGAGTTCAAATCATGGGTAATGAACAGCGCCGACAGCCCCATACGCTTTTGCAAATCCCGCACAAGGTCGATGATCTGCGCTCGAACCCGAATGTCGAGTGCCGTTGTCGGCTCATCGAAAATCACGAAATCAGGATTGACCGCCAAGGCCCTGGCCACGCCTACGCGCTTCTGCTCGCCGGCCGTCAGCTCATGGGGGTAAACATCTGCCTTGGCCCTGGATATGCCAACCAGATCGAGCAACTCCAAAACCCGCGCCTGTTTGGCCGCGCGGGTCAGCGGTGCGCCCAACTTGAGAGGCTCGGCAACGAGATCGCGCACCCGCCACCTGGGGTTAAGCGCCACATAAGGCTCCTGGAACACCATCTGCATCCGCCGGCGCACGTTTCTGAACTGCTTATCAGAGAGGGTCAGTGTTTCCTGGCCATCGAACCGGATCGAGCCCGAGTCCGATTGCAGTAAACGAACCAGGCATTGGCCGGTCGTGGTTTTGCCGGATCCGCTTTCCCCAACCAGGGCCAAGGTCTCCCCTTTGCCGATGGTCAGCGACACATGGTCTACCGCGCGAACCGGCTCAGTGGAGCCCTCCACATGGAACAACTTCACCAGGTTCGTGACCTCTAGCAGCGGTGCAGCCTCGGCGCCGGGTTGTGCCGGCTGGCCATCCATCGGCAACGGACGTACACGGGCTGCCTCCAGCAACTCCCGGCTATAGGGATGCTGAGGACCATCGTTAAGAAAAGAGCGGATGGTGGTGAGCTCCACCAAACGTCCGGATTTCATGATGCCGACCCGATCGCAGTAGCTGGCCACCATGCCGAGGTCATGGGTAATCAGAACAACCGCCAGCCCAAGCTCACGCCCTTTTTCCACTAGCAGGTCCAGCACCTGCAGTTGGATCGTTGCATCAAGCCCCAGGGTCGCATCATCGGCGAGCAGAATTTTCGGTTGTGCGATCAACGCCATGGCGATTACCACCCGCTGCGCCATACCACCGGAAAGCTCATGCGGGTAGGCGTGCGCCCTTTTCTCAGGGTTCACAATTCCGACTTGCTCAAACAGGCGAATTGACTCCTGCCATGCGTCTTTTTTGTTGATCCCTCGATGGGCCCGAAGAACTCTGGCGATTTGCTCGCCCACCTTCACTACCGGGTCCAGCAACGATTTAGCGTTGGTTCCGATCAGCGCAACCTCGCCGCCTCGATAGCCGCGTCTTTGCTGCGGTGTCATCGTGGAAATCGCGTGCCCGTTGACCCGTATCTCGCCGTCAACAATGCATCCGTCGCCTGGCAGCATGTCGATAATGGCGCGCGCAAGAAGCGACTTTCCTGCACCTGTCTCACCAACAATGCCGAGAATCTCCCCCTTCTTCAGCGAGAAACTCACTTCCTGTAAGGCAGGCGGCATTGATCGGTCCGAAAACCCGACGCTGATGTTGCGTACCTCAAGTAAGGGTTCGTTAGTGTTTGTCATGAGGAGCTCCTTGTCTGCGGGTCGAACAGTTGCTTGGCCGCGTCTCCGAGAAGCGCAAACGTCAGTACTGAAAAAACGATGGCGAGCCCTGGAAACAGCGCGACCCACCAGATACCCAGGATCATTTGCTGCGCGCCGTTGCTGACCATCAGACCCCATTCCGGAGTAGGCATGCGCACGCCGGCACCGACGAAGGACAGGCCCGCCGTCAGCAGAATGGCCATGCCGATGCTGATGGATATCTGCACGATGGCAGGCGTCAACGCATTTGGCAGGATGTGCTGGAACATGATTGCGCTGTCCGTGGCACCACTGCATCTGGCCGCGGCAATAAACGGACGATCACGCAGCGACAAGACTTCAGCCCGGATCAGCCGGGCGAAGACCGGTGTGAAAAGTACGGCCAGCACAATGGCAACGTTCCATATTTCCTGGCCCATGACGGACACCAGCACCATGCCCAGCACAAACACAGGAAATGACTGGATAAAGTCAAAAAAACGCATCGCCAGGGAGCTGCCCCAGCCTTTGTAGTAGCCAATGGCGAGCCCGAGTGGAACGCCAATGACAAAGGCGATGGCCACGGCGGTCACGCTGATCAGAAGGTTGATTCGGGTCGCGAAAATGACACGGGAAAAAATGTCCATGCCGGACACATCGGTGCCGAAAAAATGAATCAACGATGGCTCTTGCAGTGCATTTATCGGATCAGCGGTTTCCGGCGAGTAAGGGGCAATCCATGGCGCAAAGATGATCGCCACAAACTGAATAGCCAGCAGCACCAGGCCGATGATCAAGGTTGCCTTGCCGGCAACGCTACGCTGTGCAGATAGCGGTCTCATACTTCAATCCTCGGATCAGCAATGCCGTACAGAACATCTACGACGGTGTAAACGATGAGAATGAAAGCGGCAGCGACCAGCACAAATCCCTGTAACGCGGGGTAATCGCTGTTCATGACAGCGGATACCGCGTACTGCCCGAGGCCGCCCCAGGCGAAAATCGTTTCAACCAGAACCGCCGCGCCCAGCAGAAAACCGAAGAGAAAACCGACCATGGTGATGATCGGTGGCAGGCTGTTGCGCATCGCGATCCGAACCAACTGCCATTCAGAAAGACCGCTCGCCCGTGCATGACGAATGAACTCGCTGCGGTAGTTATCGGCGAAAACAATCTGGGTCATCTTCATCAACGCGCCGGCGTTGACGATGGTCAGCGTAAGCACCGGCAACCACAGGCGGCCGACAGCCGAGGCGAATGCGGTGGTATCACCGGCAAGCAACGTGTCTATGGTCAGAAACCCGGTAACGGCTGGCGGCGCAGTGAGTATCGGGTCCAGCCTGCCGAACGGTGCGGGAGCAATGCCGGCGACATTGAACAGAAAGTAGATGAGCAGGAGACCCACCCAGAAGTCAGGCACCGCGCCCGCCGCCAGGCCGTAGACCTTGCTGAACCGATTGATCATTCCGTTGGGCTTGGTCACTGCAACAACCGCAAGCACCACGCTCACCATGATCGTCAGAATCATTGCGTAGGTAATCAGCTCGAGCGTTGCCGGCACCCGGTCGAGCAAATCAACGGCCACAGGGTTGGAGGTGAACATCGACGTTCCCAGGTCACCGTGAACGACCGTTGAAAGGTAGCTCGTGAACTGCGACCAGATGCTGCCGTTGAGGCCCAGCCGCTCGCGCAGGCTCAGAATCTGCTCGGGCGTGGCCATATTGCCTAGCATCAGCAGGGCCGGGTCACCAGGCAGTAAACGAATCAGCAGAAACGTGGCAAGCAGCACGCCAAACATCTGCGGAACAAGAATAGTCAGCCTGGCCAGTACGATACGTAGTGGGCGAGGCAGCGACCGCAATGAATTGCTAAGTCTCATACTGGTTTCCTTGCAAGTAGTCTTGCGCAGCTAGCGGGGCAAAGCACCACCCCGCTGCTGGCTCTACTTATTTCTTGTAGAGGTCGTACCAACTGTTGCTGTTGGGCGTGTACCAACTGAAACCAGCGACATTGGCGCGGGTGGCCAATTGGTAGCCTGGATTCATCAAAAACACCCAAGGCGCCTCGTCCACAACAATTTGCTGGACGCGCTTCATGCCAGCATCCCTCGCCGCCTCGTCCGTGCTCGACAACGCGTCGTTGATCAGCTTGTCGACTTCGGCATTGTTGAATTTCGGGTAGTTGATAAGTGAGGCGCTGTTAAGCCAGAGATTCGCCACATAAGCCGCATCGGGGACAATGGCCATGTCGCGGAAGAAATACATGGGGATCGTGCCCTTGGAGTACTTCTCCACCAGCGTCGAGGCGGGCAACTTCACCAGTTCCACGTCAACGTTGGCGCGGGCGAACGCGGTCTTGAGGATGACGGCAATCTCTTCCTCGATCTGATCACCGGTACGGTAGCCAAGCTGGGTTTTGAAGCCCGATTCCTGGCCCGCCTCTTTCAACAGTGCCTTGGCCTTCTCCACATCCTGGGTGTACATGAAATATTCATCGGTATAGGACGGATAGATTTCAGAGATCGGGCTCTTGGTTACCCGTGCCTTGCCGTAATACACCGCCTTCAGAATATCTTCGCGCGGCACCAGATAATTCAACGCCTGGCGAACCTTGGGGTTATCGAACGGAGGTGTGGTGTTGTTCATTTCAACGCGGTGAATGTAGTTGCCAAACACCTGCCAAATCTTCAGCTGAGGATTCTTCTCCAGCATCGCCAGCTCACGTGGCGAAAGCCATTCGGCTACATCCACGGCCCCAGCTTGCAGTGCTGCCAGGCGGTTGGCCGATGTCGGCATTTCGCGGAATATGATTTTCGAAAGACGCGGCACGCCCCGGTAATAATTCGGGTTGGCTTCGTACACCACCTCCTGGCCTGACTGGAATTTCGTCACCTGATAGGGCGCGAACGAGGCCGAGTGAGTGGCCAGCCAACTGGATGCGTAAGGGTCGTCACTGGTGACGTTCTTGCGGGCAGCAGTGGCGTCCAGAATGCCGAGGTCATTGTTGACCCAGATTCGCTCGATCAGCGGAGAGGTCTTGGGCAAGGTGACCGTGACGGTCATTTCATCCTGCTTCTTGAACGCGTCTTCAAAGGATTTGATGCCGAGGATCTGGCTCATGTACCAGCGGAAATTCGCGTTCTTGTTCCAGCCCCTTTCGAACGACCACATCACATCGTCGGCGGACAGGGTGTTGCCCGCTGCGCTCTTGACGCCACTGCGCAAATGAAAGGTGATCGAGGTTTTGTCGTCTGCCACCGTCCAGCTTTCAGCCAGCGCCCCCACCAGCTTGTCGAAGTTTTCCACCTGCACACCGTCGACGACCTTGGTGTCGTAGGCCAGCAGGCGCTCGTAGATGTTGCGCTTGGCTTCGTGGGTGGCTTCGGTCGGCGGATATTCCTGATCGAGCGACTCAGGCGTGCGAGGACCTGCAACCACCAGGATGGAGCTCGCATTCTGGGCAAATGCATTCGGAGCAACAGCCCCACCAAGTAGCGAAACGACTGCCAGCGCCTGCGCAGCGGGCCTCAGAAGGAACCGCATTATTTTCGTATTCATAGGATGGGATTCTTTGTTGGAGGTGATTGAGTAAGCCCTTCTCAAATACGAAGACGTGATGCCAATAAACTTATGGCTCACCTCCCCCGCTCTAGAATGGCTGTCTACGGCTTGGGCAGTGAGAGAATCGATAGCTGACATGCAGCCCCAAGATTGTTGCTAAACAATTTGAAATTGTGACAATCACATAGCAATCCCTGTGCCATCGGTGTGACAAAACCTCGTTCCCGGTTTGAACGCCAATGACAATAGTCTTACAGGCCCCGAAATCAGGAACTTCACGATGTGCAACGGGTAAGCCAACAGCCAGTCAAGCACCAACCAACCCTGGCCGAGTTCTTGCTCACTCTCGGTGCGCGCCCATGATTCGTGGTCATTCGAGGTGCACATTTGAACAATCCCGGGTAATTCTGTGACAATCGCCAATTCTTTGGTAACAAACCATGCAGACGGCACCCATGCTCATCGACGACTCACCCACAGCACGTCCTCGCAAAGCCCGCACTACTGGCCAGATTCTTGGAACAGCCGAGAAACGCGACACCATTTATGAACGCATCCTGAATGCGGTGATGGAACACCGGCTCATCCCTGGTACCAAGCTTGTGGAGGAGAAGCTTGCCAGCGTATTTGAGGTCAACCGCACCCGCATTCGCGAAGTGCTCGCCCGGCTCGCACATGAAGGTGTTGTCACCACGATTCCCAACCGTGGCGCGTTCGTAGCCAGTCCGTCTGTAGAGGAAGCTCGGCATATATTTAACGCACGCAGGATTCTGGAGCCGGCGCTAATTCGGACGCTCGTAGCGCACGCGGGTGAAAACCAGATCACTCAACTCTATGACCATGTGGCCCTAGAGCGCGCTGCTCGGGAAAACAATGACAAGCGCGCGGTTATTCGCTTGTCTGGAGAGTTCCACCTACGGATCGCAGAAATGGTCGGCAGTCCCCCACTTTTGAAACTTATGCGAGAGCTGTCTTCGCTGACCTGTCTGATCATCCTGTTGTACGACGCGCCCAATGTGCTGGCATGCCCAAACCATGAGCATCTTGAGATCGTGAACGCTATCAAGTCAGGCGAAACTGAGGAGGCGGTCAGGCTCGTGATAGAGCACCTGAATCACATCGAGAACACGCTGGATCTTTCGATAGGGGAAGAACAGGAAGTGGATCTGGACGAAATCTTCGGTTGAACGGTACGAAATTGGGAAGATATTCCGAACCCCTCCTTGCAGAGCATTAAGGTCCATCCCACAACGGTGTTTGCCGCTCCTTCGACACCCGGTTTTAGCTGGTAATTGCACTCCGGACCGAAGCAGAACCAGTCGATGGAATCTTCGTAGTCGATCCGCTCTTGGGTGGCCCCGATCAAAAGGGCTAAAGACTCAAGATTTTGACGACATTTCACCACGTCAGAATTGCTGGATCCGGGAAAGATAATCGGTGACAGGTGCCGTTTCAGCGATTGTCCGAGTCGTGATTCGCTCAGGCGGAAATCCTCTTCCGAGCAAGCACGGAGCTTGTTCAGAATAATGCGGTTGTAGACCTTCCACTGCTGACCGGAGCGATCAGCGGGCACATCTTCCGCAAAGGCCTCATAGGCCAGAACACTGAGGTAGGAAAACAGCTCCAGCAGCGATAAGTGCTTAAGCTGTTTTTCAGCCATGGCTATCAGCTCATCAAAAGGCCTGAGCTGATCAAGCAGGCGATCACAGACACCGAAGAAAACTTGCCACTCATTCCCGACGAGCGCCGCACGCAGCGCAAGCCACAGCGGCGATTCTGTACGCTCAAACAGCTTCGCGTAACCAATCGCCCACCTGAGGGTTTCCGGGTTATGGCTGGCAAGGTGCAACAGCAGATCGATGCTGACTGCATTATCGAAATGCAGCACCCTGCTGAGTGCTAGGCTAGCGAGTTCGGATTGAGCAACCGCATCCGCATCAAACCAAAACAATGCCGCTGCCAGGCCTTGCGCACGCTCAAGTGCTGACTGGTTCTTACCCGCCGGGCGCTGGTCGAGGAAATGATGCAGGCTTTCATCAAGAGCACGGCCCTTGCTGATCTCTGGCTGATTCCGTTCGTATACCGACTGGTAATGCCGTCGGCAGCGCTCGCCATTTTCCGTCATCCCGCAGCGCTCTCGTCAGCACTTGATTCCTGGCCGGAGCCTAAACCATCGGCAGGCCAGGATTCCATGGGCATGACGCTATTGCGCAGTAGGCAGCCACTACCCTCGACTGGCGCCGAACCCTCGCTGACGATCCCCGTAGGACTTGGTAGCTGTCTTACACAGGTAGCTAGCCCGGTAGAACAGATCATCCAGCTCATCGCCCTTGCCTTGACGCTTTACTCGATCGATCAGGTACTCAGCATTCTTCGGGATATGCACCAGTCCCGTCACCAGGTCGACTGGAAGCCCCAGCGCACCTGCCCAAGACTCATCTATACGGCTGATCATGTTGACCCGATCCGAACCCAGACGCCCGATGGTGTAGTAGGCATCGCGATTCAACAGGATCAGCAGGTGATAATGCTGCCGACCTCCCTGGCCAATCTCTCTCGACCAGACATAGCGTACTTTGCACCCACGCGAGTAGCTACGCTCAGCTACCCGCCCCTGGTGGTACTGGATCTTCTTCGTAAACGATTCGAAGAACCGGCTGATGAGCTGGTTTGTATAGGCGAAGTCGGGTAGCTCGATACCTTGGGGTAGCCTGAGATCCACCCTGAACGCCAGCACCCTCGGATACTCAGCCAAAGCCAGGTCGATGGTGCGCTTGAGATCAGACAGGCACTCTCGAATAAAGGGGCCTACTTCGCTCTGTATGGGAAAGCCCTCGAAGGTATCCCCGTAGTGCAGATGGAGGTTGGGATTGTCAGGGTGACGGAGTGGGTAGCGCTGGGTGGTATTGGTATCGCTGAACATGGTTATGACCTCTCATGGTTGAGTTTCATAAGCCATGCCTGCGGAGTTTTAATTTACTGGATACCTTTCCCTGCCTGATCACCCTCGACTGGATGCTCGGTGACGAAGCTCATCCGCGATGAATGGGTAGCTGGTCTCCCGTGGTGAACTGATCGTGTTGCTTGGTGGTTGGTAGATCCCCCGGATAATTGCCCCTTCAGATAGTGCCAGATGATTAAGCCCCTCCAGGTACATGGGATCTGGTCGGTGATGCTTGCTACTGCACGGTTAGTGAGGCAAGAACCCTTCGGGTAGGAATAGCTAGTAAAAGCATACTACCCACACCGCAACTGACAGCTCCGGCTGGCTCGGAAAAATCCACCCTGCGCACCAAGCCGCAACGGCATTTTTTGCTGAAGACGTATTCCGGACATAAACCAGACCAAAAGCCCATGGAGACCGATGCCTAGCCAGAGTCTGCCGGATCGATGGGGAGCAACATTGCTCCGGCTTCCTGACGAGTGCCGAGCAGCCTGAAGAGGCCACCCGGCACAAACGCCATGACCAGCTTCCAACCGGTCATGGCGCAAATGGTGGTTTCTAGCTGGCCATACTCAGGCGACCGGGTCGGGCTGAAGCGTCCTCAGCAGAATCGCGCTCCTCGATCCTTGCCAGGATCCAGTCATGCACCTCGCTATCGACCCAGCCGACGCAACGGTCGCCCAGCGAGACGGGCTTCGGGAAGGTGCCCTCTCCGATGTACTTGTAGATGGTCGACCGGGCAAGACCGGTCGAATCGATAACCTCTTTCAAGCGAATGATCCTCATGAACGGGCTCCTCGTATTCGTTCAGAGGATCTGCAACGGAGGTAAAAAATGACCTGAAGGGGCTATAGCGTGGCTAGTCGGGAGGCGTTAGAAGGCCATACCTATAACGGTACTGCACATCCAAGTCCGCCTCGCTTTCGAATCTTTTAAGAAACCCCTCCTCCCGACACACAATGCAGCCTTCCTGATTCTTGGGCGCCGGATAGACGATCAAGGAAACGATCCTCAAGCGATCATCACCCTCTTCCGGCTCCGGCGCAGGTATCAACCGGACCAACTGGGGTTTGTACCCCTGCCACGCCTGTCCATTGAGCCTTTTCTTCAAATGCTCCGCCCACTTGAACGCCACCTCAAAGAAGTGATCGAGCACTTCAGACCAGTAGTAACCCGCCTTGCTCTCTCCCGGCTTACCGACCTTCAGTTGCCCCAATTCTCGAGCGATCATGCCAGCCAGAGATGCAGGAACGGCACCGTACTTCTCACCCGGCGCTCCCCATGTCAGTGAGAGCAAATGCGATACGTACCTGGCCAGTTTGTGAAAGAGAATATCCAATACGGCAGGCTCCAGAGCGAGAAGAGCTCCTGCGACATCAGGAGATAGCCCACTGGTCAGCCTTTTGTCGCGGGGAATCCCCGCTTCTGCGTAAACCAGTACGGCACAGAGCGGGGGCCGCTCACCCAGTTGCGGATGGTCGAGATTCAGGTAGTAAGTGCTGGGGACCTTGGCCCCAACGAAGAAGCCATTGGATACACCCGGAACATGAACACGTATGAACCCCAGGCTGACTAGCCGCCCGACCTGATGCTTGAGCGCAACCGGGCTCAAGCCCGTTATCGCTCGAAGCCTCGCCACCCCGACCCCAGCCACAACCCCGCACTGATCGGCAAATGTCAAAAGTGCAGCCAGAAGCACTCTCGTGGAGGCACCCAGGCGCCCACAGGCTCCTGGAGCTGCCGGTCGCCCATCCTTGCGCACCTGCTTACGAGCGACCTTCTCCCTCCCCGCCTCGGCTTCAGTCAGCAGCCCCTCAGCATAAATCTCAGGCTCTCTAAAGAGACGCAGGACCAGATCCTGATGAGCGACCTCGCCCCTTCCTGGCTTTGCGAGCAGATCGAGCAGGTACTGCGACACCTCATATTCCTGCCCGGGACGCCCGACCTTATCTACCTGCTTCTGGGTCACCAGAAGTCCGGCCTCAACCAGCTCGCGCGTGGCGTCTCTGACCAACCTTTCTGTCAGGCAAAGGAGCTTTGCAACCGGCTTGACCTTGAACGAAGCGCCCAGGCCGGCCTGCCCCCTACAGATCAGCGCTTGAAGGAAGAACCTTGACTCTGCTTCAAGATCTAGGGTTTCTGACAGAACTATCAGCGTAGACATCTACAACACATCCAAAAGCCCGCAAATTTAGATGAGATTTTATACCTATATTTTCAGATATGATAATTCATGTAACGAATGTGTTAACGAAACTGTTAACAGATCAGATAACATAAGCATTAATGTTACGTGAAAAAATCTTCTAACAGAACATGTACCAGTAGCGTTAACAGCAAGCGATAACTGAGAGCCACCGCTACCCAGGTGCGGGTATCAATTAGGAGGTTCCAAGGATGAAGGAGACTGGGATGACGCCGAGTTGGCTGAACGAGAAGGACAGAGGTGAGTGGCAATGGGCAGCAAGTTACCTATCGAGCCGGTGCTCTCCGTCGCTGCAAGGCAAGATCAGCTTCCTTGCCGAAAGTGGCTTCAGCCATCTGGTCAGATCGATCCATGCCCTCGAAACCGAGGCTGAAGGCGTAAAGCTCATCGAGCGGTTGAGAAATGCCATCAGACAAAGGCGGTATCGCTTGTCCAAGGGAGGGAGAAAGACCTGCTCCTTCACGCTCCCAAGCACAACCAAGGCCACGCTCAAGACCCTGGCGAAAAGATACAAAACCACTGAAACAGGACTGATCGAACGGCTGATTGAAAGAGCCTCTCAACAAGCCTCGATACAAAGAGAGGAAGCGCGGCACGAGTCTCAAGCAATGAAAGCCATACGCAATGCGCGCAGGCTCGAACAAGAACTAGCCAAGGTTCGTACTGATGAGACCGAGAAACATCTACGTCACTGCCTAAACCAGCTCGCACGATGGGAAGCCTTTTTAAAGGAAGAGCAACCGGCTCTATCCCCCGAAGATGAAGCTGCCGCAACGGCCCTCACAAAGCAGCGCCTGCACGTAATTCATGAGGCCATCGATGCGGCTGTGGCAAAGCACCAGTTGACTAGCCCAAGAAACATCTAAGGTATCTTCCTGAGCAAAGCGGTGCATCTCAGTGTGGGTCAATGTGTGGGTCTAAACTTACATTGAAATATAAAATATTACAAATCAATCAGTTATCTCATAAAAACACCGGCCACAAGCCGGCTTTTTTATTGCCTTTTTACAACACCGCACTGCACAGTCAGCGACTGAAATACCAGCGGCCCTTTGCCGCTATGCTGTAATCGACTTTCCCGCAGGGCTCAGCTTGGGCAACGAGAACTATGAAAACCCTGACCTTACGCAACCGCATCATTGCCAGCTTCACCGTGATCATCGTCATTTATCTCATCATGGCGATGATGGCTTACCTGCAGACCTCGCGGATCAAGAGCGAAACGGAGCAGATGGTCACCAAGTCGGTTCCAGGTACTTACTACGTCAGCAGCCTGCAGGATCTGTGGGCTCGCCATATGCTCGATACCCGCCGCCTGCAATTACGCCTGCTCGATGAGAAAGACGAGACGCTGATTCAACATTATCGCGACCAATGCGCGACCTATCAGGAAGGCATCGACGAGTTGCTTGGCCAATACCAGAGCGCAGTGGCCAGCGAGCAAGAGCAGGATCTGCTGAACACTTTCAAACGCAACTATCAGCAATACCTGAAGCTGCATGCGCAACTGCTGACCCTCCTGGAGGCTGACGACTATCAAACGGCCCGCCAGTTCGGCGGCGGCAAAGTGTTTCCCAAGTGGGATGAAGGTCAGCTGAATCTGGCGCATTTGAGCCAGATCAACCGCGAGCAATCCACCGACACCGCCAAGCAAATCAATAGCACCGTATATTGGCTGGAGCTGAGCATCCCGGTTGCCATCGTGCTGATCATCATGGTCGCGCTGGTCAGTGGGCTGCTGCTGTTACGCTCGATTCTTCACCCGGTCAATCTCATCGTCAGCAGCCTGAAGAATCTGGAAAGCGGCGATCTGTCGACGAAGCTCGATCTGCAACGTCGTGACGAGTTCAATGTCATCGAGCAGGGTTTCAACAGCATGGTGGCCGAGCTCAAGACGCTGGTCGGCAACGCCCAGCGCTCCGCCGTGCAGATGACCACCTCGGTCACCGAGATTGCCGCCACTTCGCGCCAGCAGCAGGCTACCGCGACGGAAACCGCCGCCACCACCACAGAGATCGGCGCCACCTCGCGAGAGATCGCAGCCACCTCGCGCGACTTGGTGCGAACCATGAGCGAGGTGTCCGATACCGCCGAACAGACCTCCATCCTCGCCGGCACCGGCCAGCTCGGCCTGGCGCGCATGGAAGAGGTCATGCATCAGGTGATGGGCGCCGCCGACGTGGTCAATGGCAAGCTGTCGATCCTCAACGAGAAGGCCGGCAACATCACCCAGGTGGTCACCACCATCGTCAAGGTGGCCGATCAGACCAACCTGCTCTCGCTCAACGCCGCCATCGAGGCGGAAAAGGCCGGTGAATACGGCAAGGGCTTCGCCGTGGTCGCCGTGGAAGTGCGCCGCCTGGCCGATCAGACCGCAGTGGCCACCTACGACATCGAGCAGATGGTGCGCGAGATCCAGTCCGCGGTATCCGCCGGCGTGATGGGCATGGACAAGTTCTCCGAAGAGGTGCGCCGCGGCATCGGCGAGATGGCGCAGATGGGTGACCAGCTCAGCCAGATCATTCAGCAGGTGCAGGCCCTGGCGCCGCGTATCCAGATGGTCAACGAAGGCATGCAGGCGCAGTCGACCGGCGCCGAACAGATCAACCAGGCCTTGCTGCAGCTCGGTGAAGCCAGTAGCCAGACCGTCGATTCGCTGCGTCAGGCTGGCGCCGCCATCGATGAACTCAACCAGGTGGCCAACAACCTGCGCGTTGGCGTCAGCCGCTTCAAGGTCTGAACATGCCAGCCCCCAGCAAAGCAGCAGCGGGTGAACTGCACCTGCAGTTCACGCTCGGTGATGATCGCTACGCCCTTCCCGCCAGTCAGGTGGTCGAAGTGCTGCCGCTACGCCGTCTGAAACAGGTGCCCGAAGCGCCGCTGTGGGTAGCCGGGTTGTTCGAGCATCGCGGTCGAGTGACCCCAGTGATCGATCTCAGCCGTCGCGTGCTGGGGCGCGCCGCCCAATCCCGCAGCAGCACACGCGTGGTGCTGGTGCGCTTCGACCTGCAGTTGGGTGAGCAGTCGCCAGTGCTAGGGCTGATTCTGGAGCAGGCCACCGACACCCTGCGCCTGCCCAGGGAGGCGTTCAAGGCCAGCGGCCTGGAAGCGGGCCAGGCGGATTACCTGGGGCCACTGCAGCGTGATGCCCGTGGCATGATCCAGCGCATCGAGGTCGCCGGGCTGCTCGACGACGAGATGCGCGCCCTGCTGTTCCAACCTGCGGACCAGGGCTGACGGCATGATCGAGCATATCGAGCGCCTGCTGAAAAGCCGTATCGGCCTGGAAGCCGAATCGGTCGGCCGCCCGGTGATCGAACGCGCCGTGCGCCAACGCATGAGCGCCCTCGGCCAGCAGAACCTGGAAGGCTACTGGACCACCCTTGGCGGCTCGACGCGCGAACAGCAGGCGCTGGTGGAAGCTGTAGTGGTGCCGGAAACCTGGTTCTTCCGCTACCCGGAATCGTTCAACGCACTGGCCAGCCTGGCTCAGGAGCGTCACGCACAGTTGCACGGCGCCCGGCCGCTGCGCCTGATCAGCCTGCCCAGTTCCAGCGGTGAAGAGCCCTACTCCATCGCCATGACCCTGCTCGATGCCGGCTTTTCCGCCGAGCAGTTCCAGATCGACGCGCTGGACGTCAGCGACAAAGTGCTGGAGCAAGCTCGCAAGGGCCTCTACGGGCGTAACTCGTTCCGCGGCGATGCCCTGGCCTTTCGCGATCGTTTCTTTCACGAGCAGGACGCTGGCAGTTTTCTCCTCGACGAGCGGGTGCGCACATGCGTCAGGCTGCGCACCGGTAATCTGCTCGATCCCAGCCTGTTCGCCGGCGAGCCCAGCTACGACTTCATCTTCTGCCGCAACCTGCTGATCTACTTCGACCGCCCAACCCAGGTGCGCGTGCTGGAGCTGCTCAAGCGCCAACTGCAAGAAGGCGGCACGCTGTTCATCGGCCCGGCCGAGGCCAGCCTGGCCAGCCAGAACGGTTTGCAGGCGCTGGGTCGGCAGCAGACCTTCGCCTTTCGCCTGGCCCCGGCCCAGACGCCCATCAGCGCAGCGCCACGAGCGCCTGCCCCGCGTACGCGCCCGGCGGTGGTTACAGTACCGCGCCCTGTCCCGCCAAGCCGACCACGACCGCTGGGCAGAACACTCAGCGCAGCGGTGCCGGCAACGGTCGTAACGGATACCTGGGCCGACGTCGCCAGCCTGGCCAACGCCGGCCGCACCGACGAGGCGCGCCAGCGCACTGAGCAGCACTTGCAGCAGAACGGCCCCAGCGCCACAGCCTATTACTGGCTGGGCCTGCTCTGCGACGCGGCAGGCCAGGGCGATCAGGCCTGCGCCTACTACCGCAAGGCGATCTATCTCGAACCACAGCACCGTGAGGCGCTCACGCATCTGGCCGCACATCTGGAAGCGCAAGGCGACCAGAGCGGCGCCCAGCGCCTGTATCGACGAGCGCAGAACCCCGAGGTAGGCGAAGGTGACTGATCAGGACCTGCTAAACAGCCAACCCGCCGTCGACGACTGCTGGAATCGCATCGGCGTATTTGGCGACAAGAGTTGCCCGCAGCTGGAGCGGCATATCCATTGCCGCAACTGCGAGGTTTACGGCGCGGCTGCCATCGCCCTGCTCGACCGTTACGGCAGCACGCTGGAGCGTGGCGATGACGACTACGGCCAGGGCGAAGCTCAGGAAGCGCAGGGCGAACAGCGCTCGCTACTGATCTTCCGCCTTGGCGAGCAATGGCTGGCCATCGCCACGCGCTGCCTAGCCGAAGTCATGCCGGTGTCGCCGATTCACGTGCTGCCGCACCGCAACAGCCGTGGCCTGCTAGGTGTAACCAACGTGCGCGGCACCCTGGTCGCCTGCTTGTCGCTGGCCGAGCTGCTCGACCTCGACGCACCACAGGATGCGCGCCGCAGCGAACGCCGGGTGATACCGCGCATGCTGATTCTGGAAAGCAGCAGTGGCCCGCTGGTGACACCGGTGGATGAAGTCAGAGGCATCCAGCGCATCCCCGTGGCGCGCATCAGTAGCAGCAGACACGACGACAAGCGCACCATCAGCCGTTTCACCGCCGGTGTCCTGCAATGGCAGGAACAGAGCATTACCCTGCTCGACGACGAACAGTTGCTGCAAACCATGATTGGGAGCCTCACGTGACACCGGACCAGATGAGGGATGCATCGCTGCTCGACCTGTTCCGGCTGGAGGCCGAGGCACAGAAGCAGGTGCTCGATACCGGCCTGCTGATTCTCGAGCGTGACCCGACCAACGCCAGCCAGCTGGAAGCCTGCATGCGCGCCGCGCACTCGCTCAAGGGGGCAGCGCGCATCGTCGGCCTGGACCATGGCGTGCAGATCGCCCACGCCATGGAAGACTTGCTGGTCGCCGCCCAGGAAGGCCTACTGCGCCTGCTGCCCGACCACATCGACGCCCTGCTGCAAGGCTCCGACCTGCTCCTGCGCATCGGCCAGGCACAGCAGGACGCCGAGCTGGAGGCGCGGGTGGAAACTATCACCACACGCCTGCAGGTGCTGCTTGGCAACGCCGTACCGGCACTGCGCGTGCAGCCAGGTGAAAGCACCGCGTTTGCCACCGAAACGGCAGCCCCCAGCAAACCCGAACCACTGCCGACAACTGCGCCACAAGCAGCCGAGCCGGTCGCCGACGAACGCATCAGCCGCGTATTGCGGGTGTCGGCCGAGCGCTTCGATCACCTGATCGACCTGTCCGGCAAATCGCTGGTGGAGTTCCAGCGCACCAAGCCGCTGAACGATTCGCTGCATCGCCTCAAACGCCAGCAGGAGTCGGCACGACGTACCCTGGAGAGCCTGCGCGAGCACCTGCTCGGCACGGACCTGGACGCCTCCGCCCAGGCGCTGTTCGCCGAGAGCCGCAACCTGCTGATCGAATGCCAGCAACAGCTGCAAGCCCATCAGGAACTGTTCGACGACTTCGTCTGGTACGGCGGGCAACGCACGCAACAACTGTACGACCTGGCCCTGGCTTCGCGCATGCGCCCCTTCGCCGACGTGCTCACCGGGCAGACACGCATGCTGCGTGACCTGGGCCGCTCGCTGGGCAAGCAGGTGCGCCTGGAAATTGAGGGAGAAAACACCCAGGTCGACCGCGACGTACTGGAGCGCCTGGAAGCCCCCCTGACGCACCTGCTGCGCAACGCTGTCGATCACGGCATCGAGCCGCCGGCGCTACGCGCTCGCAAGGGCAAGCCGGAAGAAGGTGTGGTGCAACTGCGCGCGCGTCATCACGCCGGCATGCTGGTGCTGGAGGTCAGCGACGACGGCGCCGGTATCGACCTCGAGCGCGTTGCCCAGGCGGTGGTCAAACGCCGTTTCGCCACCGCCGAACAGGTCGAGCAAATGACCGAGGAAGAGCTGCTGGCCTTCCTCTTCCTACCCGGTTTCAGCATGAGCCAGCAGGTCACCGAAGTCTCCGGTCGCGGTGTCGGCCTCGACGTGGTGCAACACGAGATTCGCCGCATGCGCGGCAACGTGCGGCTGCTGCAGAACCCCGACCAGGGCTGCCTGTTCCATCTCGAACTGCCATTGACGCTCTCGGTGGTGCGCGCCCTGGTAGTGACCATCGGCGGCGAGGCCTATGCCTTCCCGCTGGCGCAGATCGAACGCATGCTGCGCCTGCCACGCAGCGCCATCGTCCAGCTCGAGGGGCGCCAGCACTTCTGGCTGGAGAACGAGCACGTCGGCCTGATCTCCGCCGCACAGCTGCTGCAATGCAATGAGAAACAGGGCGATGATGACAGCATCCCCATCGTGCTGATTCGCGACCGCGAGCAATACCACGGTCTGGCGGTCGAAGCCTTCCTCGGCGAGTTCACCCTGGTGCTGATGCCCCTCGATGGGCGCCTGGGTAAGGTGCGCGACGTCGCGGCCGGCGCTCTGCTGCACGACGGCACGCCGGTGCTGATCCTCGACGTCGACGACCTGCTCAACTCGGTGAGTAAATTGCTTGACACCGGTCACCTGGAGCGTGTCGACCATGCCAGCCATGCGCGCCAGACTGTCAGCAAGCGCGTGCTGGTGGTGGATGACTCGCTCACCGTACGCGAACTGGAGCGCAAACTGCTGCTAAGCCGCGGTTATCAGGTATCGGTCGCCGTGGATGGCATGGACGGCTGGAACGCCCTGCGTGCCGAGACCTTCGACCTGCTGATCACCGATATCGACATGCCGCGCATGGACGGTATCGAACTGGTCACCCTGGTGCGCCAGGACCCACGCCTGCGCTCGCTGCCGGTGATGGTGGTGTCGTACAAGGATCGCGAGGAAGATCGCCGCCGCGGCCTGGAGGCCGGCGCCGATTATTACCTGGCCAAGGCCAGCTTCCACGACGAAGCGCTGCTGGACGCCGTACAAACCCTGATCGGTGAGGCCCGAGAATGAGGATCGCCATTGCCAACGACACGCCCCTGGCGGTCGAAGCCCTGCGCCGTGCGCTGGCGGCAGAACCTGAGTACCAGTTGATCTGGGTCGCCAGCAACGGCGAGGAAGCGGTCAGCCGCTGCCGCGACGACCTACCCGACCTGCTGCTGATGGACATGCTCATGCCCGGCATGGACGGCGTGGAAGCGACCCGACGGATCATGCACGACACCCCCTGCGCCATTCTCATCGTCACCTCGGATGTCGAGCGCAACATGTCACGGGTGTTCGACGCCATGGGCGCCGGTGCGCTGGATGTGGTTGCCGCGCCGTCGCTTGGCCCGCAGCAGGTGCTCGACGCCGCGACCGTGCGGCGCAAGATCCACAACATCGCCTGGATGATCGGCCACAAGACCTCGCGCTCGGTCAAACCGCCCCCCATGCGCAGCACTGAAGGCCGCAGCAAGAGCCTGGTGGCCATCGGTGCATCGGCGGGCGGCCCAGCCTCGCTGGTGGAGCTGCTGCGGCAGATCCCGGCGGATTTTCCTGCCAGCATCGTGCTGGTGCAGCATGTCGACGAAGTCTTCGCCGCCGGCATGGCCCAGTGGCTCGGCAGTGAATCGCACATACCCGTGCGCCTGGCGCGGGAAGGCGAAGTGTTGCAGCCGGCGACCGTGCTGCTGGCCGGCACCAACAACCACCTCTACCTGGCGCCCGAGGGGCGCCTGGTCTATCGACGCGAACCTGCCGATCAGGTCTACCGGCCCTCTATCGATGTATTCTTCGAAAGTGTGGCCACCTACTGGCGAGGTGATGCTATCGGCGTGTTGCTGACGGGCATGGGCAGCGATGGTGCCAGGGGCCTGAAGCTGATGCGCGAACGCGGCTTTCATACCATCGCCCAGGACCAGGCCAGCAGCGCCGTCTACGGCATGCCCAAGGCCGCCGTGGCACTAGGCGCCGCAGCAGAAGTGCTAGCCCTGGACAGAATTCCCACGCGCCTGATCGAGCGCCTGGGCTAAAAACGCCAACCGCGGCCAAAGCAGCCGCGTAACCTACGAAAAAAGCGGAGACGCGCTTATGCAACGGCCTCAAGATAACTCCAACCATCATAACGGCTTGCCCGACTATTCGATGATGGTGCTGCTGGTCGACGACCAGGCCATGATCGGCGAAGCCGTGCGACGTGCCCTGAGTGAAGAGAGCGACATCGACTTCCACTTCTGCTCCGACCCGCACCAGGCGCTGAGCGTGGCCCAGCAGATCAAGCCGACGGTGATCCTGCAGGACCTGATCATGCCCGGTGTCGACGGCCTCGAGCTGCTCGCCCAATACCGCGCGGCGCCCGGCCTGAGTGATGTGCCGATCATCGTGCTGTCGACCAAGGAAGACCCCAAGGTCAAGAGCGCCGCCTTCATCGCCGGAGCCAACGATTACCTGGTCAAACTGCCGGACGTGATCGAGCTGCTCGCACGCATTCGCTACCACTCGCGCTCCTACCTGACCATGCTGCAGCGCGACGAAGCCTACCGTACACTACGCGAGAGTCAGCAGCAGTTGCTCAATACCAACCTGGTGCTGCAGCGCCTGATCAAGTCCGACGGTCTCACCGGCCTGGCCAACCGCCGCCATTTCGACGAATACCTGGAGATCGAGTGGAAGCGCGCCCTGCGCGACCAGAGCGAACTGTCGCTACTGATGATCGACGTCGACTATTTCAAGGCCTACAACGACCAGCACGGCCACGTCGCTGGCGATGAAGTGTTGCGCCGCGTTGGCGAGTCGCTGCGCGGCAGTTGCACACGCGCCACCGACCTGGCGGCCCGCTACGGTGGCGAGGAATTTGCCGTGATCATGCCTGGCACCGCAGCCGGCGGTGCGCGCCTGCAGGCAGAAAAAATCCGCCGCGCGGTCGAAGCGCTAGGTATTCCCCACAACCTGCCCAAACCCGGCTCGCCAATCAGTGTGAGCATCGGAATTGCCACCGTCAGGCCCTCCCCCGAGCGCGATCCACTGAGCCTGGTGATCAAAGCCGATGAAGGCCTGTACCTGGCCAAGCACAGCGGCCGCAATCAGGTCGCGCAGGCAGGCGAGAACCAATGAACCCGTCCTACCGTCGACTCTGCCAGGCAGCCGCCAAGCCGCTCAGGCAAATGATCAGAATGCCCACCAGAGCCGTCGAGTCTGGCAGGTGGCCGAACACCAGCAGGCCCAACAAGCCGGCAAAGACGATCTGCACGTAACCGAAGGGAGCCAGTATTGCTGGCGCGGCATGACGAAATGCATGAGTCAGCAATAGATGCGCGGCCATACCAAAGCCACCGAGTGCCAACATCATCAAACCGTGCGTGAGGCTGGGCACATGCCAAAAGAATGGCACCAGAGCGCTCATCACCAGTGTATTTACCAACCCAGCGAGAAAATTGCTGGTGGTGGCGCTATCGACCTCGCTCAAGCGACGGGTCAGCAGTTGATAGAAGCTGAAGCAAAGGGCTGCACTTAGCGGGAGTAGGACCGCTGGAGTGAACAGGCTTCCACCAGGGTGCACGATAACAAGTACTCCAACGAAGCCTACGCTTACCGCGACCCACTGACCAACGCTGACACGCTCCCCCAAAAAAGGCACGGAAAGCGCCGTCACTAGTAGAGGCGCCAGAAAGATCACTGACGTAGCCTCAGCCAGTGGCATGTACATAAGCCCAGTCGTGAACAGCAGGCTGACCCCCAGCAGGCAAAGCGCCCTGAGTGCCTGTAGGAGTGGTCGCTTGGTACGCAGAACGCGCAATCCCGATCGCGGCAGGAAGATCCCTGCCATGAGCAATGTGTGAACGAGATAGCGCGCCCAAACGATCAGGATGATCGGATAGAACCCCGACAGGTACTTGGACATGGCGTCATGGCTGGCGAACATAAAAGTCGCCACGACCATAAGGCCAATTCCCTGAAGTGGACGGTTGGCACCTGACAACGGAAGGGAGGTCATTGATTACTCGACGCGCCATTGCAGCGCACATGATTAGCAAGGCAACTAACTATATGCCTCCTTGAGCCGCCCTGCCAATCACAGGTTCCACTTCCAAGAAAGGCGTCAACTCACCTTGACCACACTTGGCTGACCGAACGATCAGCCATATGCTGCACTCTTTTTGTGCGAGCCTGCTCGATGTCCCTGTTCGATCTACTGCTGCTGGCCCTCGCCGGTTTCGCCGCTGGGGGCATGAACGCCCTGGCTGGCGGCGGCACCTTCTTTTCCTTCCCCGCCCTGCTCGCCGCCGGCCTGCCACCGGTGACGGCCAATGCCACCAACGCAGTCGCATTGTGGCCGGCCAGCCTGGCCGGTGCCTGGGCCGCGCGCGCCTCGTTGCGGCCGCTGGGTCGGTATCTGCTTCCACTGCTGCTGGCCGGCCTGGCCGGCGGCCTGCTCGGCGGTCTGTTGCTGCTGGCAGGCGGCGACGATGTGTTCCGCGTGCTGATCCCCTGGCTGTTGCTGGCCGCCACTGCGCTATTTGCTGCCAGCCCATGGTTGGGACGCTGGCTGGCGGAGCGGCGCAAGAACAAGGCATCCGCACACCCACCGCATACGCCACTGTCGCTGGGCGCGCATATCGGCGTATCGATCTACGGCGGCTACTTCGGCGCCGGCATGGGCATTCTGCAGCTCGCCGCGTTCTCCATCGAAGGTCACCCGCTGGCCCGCGCCAACGCCCTTAAGAACCTGATTTCGGCAGTCATCTACAGCATCGCCACACTGACCTTCGTCATCGCCGGCCGGGTCAGCTGGTACGAGCTGGCCATCCTGCTTACCGGCGCCACCATCGGCGGTTATGTCGGCGGCGCACTGGGCGAGAAACTGCCGCCTGCGTTGCTGCGCAGCTTCGTCATTCTGGTCGGCAGCACGATGACGCTGTACTACTTCTGGAGCACCTATCTAGGATAGGCCGTAGGGTGCGCCGTGCGCACCATCGCGGTCTTGTTGGTGCGCACAGCACACCCTACGCAGAGCCCAGTTCCGAAGCACATTCCGGGGCCCGCTGATTTGCCCGAGTGGCGCGGCTCTGCTAGTGTCGCGCCCGTTCCAGAATCAGCGAGAACCCGCACCATGGCCCGCAAGAAAGCCGCTCCCGACTTCGAACACTCCCTCGCCGAGTTGCAGACTCTGGTCGAGCGCCTAGAGAGCGGCGAGCTGTCGCTGGAAGACTCCCTGACCGCCTTCGAGCAGGGCATCGGCCTGACCCGCGAATGCCAGGCCGCGCTGGCTCAGGCCGAGCAGAAGGTGCAGATCCTGCTGGAGCGCGATGGTGAGTTGCAGCCCGCCCCCTTCGATACGGACGAGTCCGCATGATCGCGGCGTACCAGAAGCGCTGCCAGACCCGCGTCGACACCGCACTGGAACAGCTGTTCCAAGCACCGCGCACAGAACTCGAACGGCTCTACCAGGCCATGCGCTACAGCGTCATGAATGGCGGCAAGCGCGTACGCCCGCTGCTGGTCTACGCCGCCTGCGAAACCCTCGAAGGTGATCTCGAACGTGCCGATGGTGCGGCCTGCGCAGTGGAGCTGATTCACGCCTATTCACTGGTGCATGACGACCTGCCGGCGATGGACGATGACGACCTGCGTCGCGGCCAGCCGACCACGCACAAGGCCTTCGATGAAGCGAGTGCAATCCTTGCCGGCGACGCTTTGCAAAGCCTGGCCTTCGGCGTACTCGCCGACCGCCGACGCAACCCGCAGGATGCCGACACGCGCCTGCAGATGATCGAACTGCTGAGCCAGGCTGCAGGCCCGGCCGGTATGGTTGGCGGCCAGGCCATCGATCTCGGCTCGGTTGGCCTGCAACTCGACCAGCAGGCGCTGGAAGTCATGCACCGGCACAAGACCGGCGCGTTGATTGAGGCCAGCGTGGCACTCGGTGCCCTGGCCAGCGGCAGCACCGACGAACTGGCACTCAAGGCCCTGCTGCAATACGCCCGCGCCATCGGCCTGGCCTTTCAGGTGCAGGACGACATCCTCGACGTGGAGAGCGATACCGCCACCCTGGGCAAGACCCAGGGCAAGGACGAAGCCCACGACAAGCCCACCTATCCCGCCCTGCTCGGCCTCGATGCGGCCAAGGACTACGCACTGGAACTGCGCGACCAGGCCCTGCACGTGCTGCGCCCGTTCGGCAACAGCGCCGAACCACTGCGCGAGCTGGCACGTTACATCGTCGAGCGGCGCAGCTGACCGACGCATGAAGCGCGCCGTTGCTCTGCTCGTTCTGCTCAGCGCCAGCCAGGTCTGGGGCATGGACGGGCAAGGCAACTCGACCGACCATTTCACCGTGGGTAGCAGCCTCGGTACCGCCGGCATCACTGCCTCCACCAGCAATTCGCTGCGCCCCTACCAGAGCGCCCGTGACGATGCCCTGGCCTACGTCGCCTCGGCGGGCGATATCCGTGGCGCCCGGTTGGAACATGCGTTGCGGCAGTACCGCCGTGACCAGCCAGATGTAGCTAGCAGCGACATGCACTTGGCACAGGCCATCGCCTCATTGCGCTGACCCGAGCCACTCGCGCCATCACTCCAATCTATGTCGGCATGATCGCCACATGAGGCTTGCTTTACCCCTCCAGCCAGTTACCTAAGATGGCTCCATAACGACAAGACGTCTGGAGCCGCCATGCCCTTCCCCGCCCTGCTGATCGCCAACCGCGGCGAGATCGCCATTCGCATCGCCCAGGCCTGCGCCGACCTCGGCATCCGCAGCGTTGCGGTGTACGCCGAAGACGACAGCGCCTGCCTGCATACCCGCAAGGCGGATCTGGCATTGCCGCTCACAGGACGTGGCGTCGCGGCCTACCTGGACATGGATCAGCTCATTGCCATCGCCCGTGAACAGGGCTGCACGGCCATCCACCCCGGCTACGGCTTTCTCGCCGAGAACGCCGAATTCGCCCGCCGTTGCCAGGCCGCTGGGCTGACCTTCGTAGGGCCTACGCCCGAGACGCTGCAACTGTTCGGCGACAAGGCCGCCGCCCGTGATCTCGCCGAGCGCTGCAATGTGCCCCTGGTACCCGGTATCAATCGTCCAGTGACGCTGAAGCAGGCCGCCGCCTTTCTCGCCGAACACGGCAGCGTGATGCTCAAGGCCCTGGCCGGCGGTGGTGGGCGCGGTATGCGTGCAGTGGACGATCCGGAGCAACTGGCCGAGGCCTTCGCCCGCTGCACCTCGGAGGCCCAGGGCGCCTTCGGCAGTGGCGCGCTGTACGTGGAAAAGCGCGTGCGCCGCGCGCGGCATATCGAAGTGCAGGTACTCGGTGACGGCAGCGGTGCGGTCAGCCACCTGTGGGAGCGCGACTGCAGCCTGCAGCGTCGCCACCAGAAGCTGGTGGAGATCGCGCCAAGTCCCGATCTGGATGTAGCCACCCGTGACGCGATCATCGCCAGCGCCCAGCGCCTGGCGGCCGAGGTGCAGTATCACGGCATCGGCACCTTCGAATTCCTGCTCGACCTCGACCAGCCGGGGCGCTTCTATTTCATGGAGGCCAACCCGCGCGTGCAGGTGGAGCACACCGTCACCGAGCAGGTCACCGGCATCGACCTGCTGCACACGCAATTGCACCTGGCCGCCGGCAAAAGCCTGGCCGAGCTGAACCTGCTCACGCCACCGGCGACCACCGGCTATGCCGTGCAGGTGCGTCTGAATCTGGAGACCCTGCTTGCTGATGGCAGCGCGCGTCCGGCCAGCGGCGTGCTCGGCGCCTACCAACCGCCCAGCGGCCCCGGCCTGCGCGTGGATGGCTGCGGCTACGCCGGTTACACCGTCAGCCCGGCCTACGACTCGCTGATAGCCAAACTGATCGCCAGCGCCAGCGACTACCCCGGCGCCCTGCGCCGCGCCTACCGCGGGCTGTGCGAGTTCCGTATCGACGGCGTGGCGAGCAACCTGCACCTGCTGCAGAACCTGCTGCACTGCGAGGCGGTGATCTCCAATCAGGTCGACACCACTTATGTCGAGCGCCACTTGGGCGAGTTGCTGGCCCCTCGCGAGCAGGCCCATCCACACCGCTACTTCGCCACCGATGCGTTGCTGCAAAGCGCCAAAGCCAGTGTCGATGCACCGCCCGGCACGCTGGCACTGAGCGCCCCCAGCGCCGGCGTGCTGGTCAGCCTGGCGGTGGCAGAAGGCGACGCAGTGGCCGCCGGCCAGGCCATCGCCGTGCTGGAAGCGATGAAGATGGAATTCGAGGTCAAGGCCGAGCACAGCGGCATCGTCCGCGCACTGGCCGTGGCCCCCGGTGACGCCATTGGTGAGAGCCAGGCGCTGGCGTTTCTGCAGCCGGCCGAGGTGGATGGCCTCGCCGAGCACGGCGAGCAGGCGGTCGACCTGGCGCATATCCGCGCCGACCTGGCCGAAGTGCTGGAGCGCCACGCGCGCCTGACCGATGCACGCCGTCCCGAAGCCGTGGCGAAAAGGCGCAAGACCGGCCAGCGCACCGTGCGGGAAAACCTGGCGGACTTGCTCGATACAGACAGTTTTATCGAATACGGCGCCATGGCCCTGGCCGCCCAGCGCCGTCGGCGCTCACCCGAGGAACTGCTGGAACTGAGCCCGGCCGACGGCCTGGTCGCCGGTATCGGCACGGTGAACGCCGCGAGCTTCGGCGCCGAGGCCGCGCGCTGCATATCCATCGCCTACGACTACACGGTATTCGCCGGCACCCAGGGGGTGATGAACCACAAGAAGACCGACCGCATGCTGGCCCTGGCCGAGCAGTGGCGCCTGCCGGTGGTGCTGTTCGCCGAAGGCGGCGGCGGCCGACCAGGCGATACCGATTTCGTCGGCGTGGCCGGACTGGACTGCCACACCTTCGTCGCCATGGCCAAACTCTCCGGCCTGGTGCCGACGGTGGGCGTGGTCTCCGGCCGCTGCTTCGCCGGCAACGCCGCGCTGCTCGGCTGCTGCGACGTGATCATCGCCACTCGTAACGCCAGCATCGGTATGGCCGGCCCGGCGATGATCGAAGGCGGCGGCCTGGGCAGTTTCACCCCCGAGCAGGTCGGCCCGACCAGCGTGCAAGGCCCCAACGGAGTGATCGACGTGCTGGTGGAAGACGAAGCCGCAGCGGTCGCCGTGGCCAAGCAGTACCTGGGCTATTTCCAGGGCCCGCTGAGCGACTGGCAGTGCAGCGATCCTCGCGAGCTGCGCCATGTGATCCCGGAAAACCGCCTGCGCGTGTACGACATCCGCCAGGTGATCGAGCTGCTGGCCGACGATGGCAGCGTGCTGGAACTGCGCCGCCAGTTCGCCCCCGGCCTGATCACCGCGCTGATCCGCATCGAGGGCAAGCCGTTCGGGCTGATTGCCAACAACCCCGCACACCTGGGTGGCGCCATCGACGCCGTGGCCGGCGACAAGGCCGCGCGCTTCCTGCAACTGTGCGAGGCGCATGACCTGCCCATCGTCTCGCTGTGCGACACCCCCGGTTTCATGGTCGGCCCAGAGGCGGAGAAGCAGGCCACGGTGCGCCACGTCTCGCGCCTGTTCGTCACCGCCGCCAGCCTCACGGTGCCCTTCTTCACCCTGGTGCTGCGCAAGGGCTACGGCCTTGGCGCCCAGGCCATGGCGGCCGGCAGCTTCCATTCGCCACTGTTCACCGCCGCCTGGCCCAGCGGCGAATTCGGCGCCATGGGCCTGGAAGGCGCGGTGCGCCTGGGCTTCGCCAAGGAACTGGCAGCCCAGCCGGACGAGGCCGCGCGCCAGGCGCTGTTCGACAAGCTGGTGGCCAAGGCCTACGACAACGGCAAGGCGCTGAACATGGCCAGCTATCTTGAGATCGACGCCGTGATCGACCCGGCCGACAGCCGCGCCTGGCTGCTGCGCGGGCTCAACGCGGCGCCGCGTCCGCCCCGGCGTGATGGCAAGAAGCGCCCCTTTGTCGACACCTGGTAGGGCCTCCGTGCGCGAGCGCTGGCTTGTCGCACGGGGCGTGAAGCTTGCAGCCACCTTTTTCGGGTAAACTGCCGCATCTTTTTACACCTATAACGATTCGCCTGATGCCGACCACTTTCCACGAGATCCCCCGCGAGCGCCCGTTGACGCCGCTGCTCGACAGCGCCAACACGCCCGACGAACTGCGCCGCCTGGCCGAAGCGGACCTGGAAACCCTCGCCGACGAACTGCGCCAGTACCTGCTCTACAGCGTTGGCCAGAGCGGCGGGCACTTCGGTGCCGGCCTCGGCGTGATCGAGCTGACCATCGCCCTGCACTACGTCTTCGACACCCCCGATGACCGTCTGGTGTGGGATGTCGGCCATCAGGCCTACCCGCACAAGATCCTTACCGGTCGTCGCGAACGCATGGGTACGCTGCGCCAGAAGGACGGCCTGGCCGCCTTCCCGCGGCGCAGCGAGAGCGAGTACGACACCTTCGGCGTCGGCCACTCCAGCACCAGCATCAGCGCGGCGCTGGGCATGGCCATCGCCGCCCGTCTGAAGGGCGAGAAACGCAAGAGCGTGGCGGTGATCGGTGACGGTGCCCTGACCGCCGGCATGGCCTTCGAGGCGCTCAACCACGCCACCGACGTCAACGCCAACATGCTGGTGATCCTCAACGACAACGACATGTCGATCTCCAAGAATGTCGGCGGCCTGTCCAACTACCTGGCCAAGATCATCTCCAGCCGCACCTACGCCAGCATGCGCGAGGGCAGCAAGAAGATCCTCTCGCGCCTGCCCGGCGCCTGGGAAATCGCGCGCAAGGTCGAGGAACACGCCAAGGGCATGCTGGTGCCCGGCACCCTGTTCGAAGAATTGGGCTGGAACTACGTCGGCCCGATCGACGGCCACGACCTGCCCACCCTGGTGACCACCCTGCGCAACATGCGCGACCTCGACGGCCCGCAGTTCCTGCATGTGGTGACCAAGAAGGGCAAGGGCTTCGCCCCGGCCGAGGCTGACCCGATCGGCTATCACGCCATCACCAAGCTGGAACCACTGACGCCGACCCCGGCGCCGAAGAAAGCCAGCGGGCCGAAATACTCCAACATCTTCGGCCAGTGGCTGTGCGACATGGCCGGGCAAGACCCGCGCCTGGTCGGCATCACCCCGGCGATGAAGGAAGGCTCCGACCTGGTGGACTTCAGCGAGCGCTTCCCCGAACGCTACTTCGACGTCGCGATTGCCGAACAGCACGCCGTGACCCTCGCCGCCGGCATGGCCTGCGAAGGCGCCAAGCCGGTGGTGGCGATCTACTCCACCTTCCTCCAGCGCGCCTACGATCAGCTGATTCATGACGTGGCGGTGCAGGACCTCGACGTACTGTTCGCCATCGACCGCGCCGGCCTGGTTGGCGAAGACGGCCCGACGCACGCCGGCAGCTTCGACCTGTCCTTCCTGCGCTGCATCCCCGGCATGCTGATCATGACGCCGAGCGATGAGAACGAACTGCGCCGCATGCTCACCACCGGCTACCTGTTCGACGGTCCGGCCGCCGTGCGCTACCCACGCGGCAGCGGCCCCAACGCGGCACTTGACGCCGGCCTGGAACCGCTGGAGATCGGCCGCGGCGTGGTTCGCCGTCAGGGCCAGGGCATCGCCCTGCTGGCCTTCGGCGTGCAACTGGCCGAGGCTTTGCGTGTCGGCGCAACGCTGAACGCCACCGTGGTCGACATGCGTTTCGTCAAACCGCTGGACACAGCCCTGCTGCGCGAGCTGGCCGGCAGCCACGGCCTGCTGGTGACCCTCGAAGAGAACAGCATCATGGGTGGCGCCGGCAGTGCGGTCAGCGAGTTTCTCGCCAGAGAGAACCTGCAGACGCCGGTGCTGCATCTGGGCCTGCCGGACAGCTATGTCGAGCACGCCAAGCCGAGCCAGATGCTTGCCGAATGCGGCCTCGACGACGCCGGCATCGAAGCGGCCATTCGCGCCCGCCTCGCCCAGCTGCAAGGCTGACCATGGTTCACGCCGGGTGCCCCGCACCCGGCGCCGACCACTGCCCACCTCTCACGCTCTAACCCTCTGCATAAACGACAAGCGCCAGCCTGCCGCGCCCATCATTCGGCGTCAGGCTAAATAAAGAAGACGTGAGAGGAATCAGCCGAGCTGACGCGGAATGCGGTACAGCAGGTGGATAACCACGCTGGAGAAGGTCAGCAGCACCAGCGGCACGGCTTCCAGCCCGGCCAGCACCGCCAGCGCGGCAATCCAGGCCGGCAACGCCGCGCCGAGCAGCGCGCGCATGCGCACGCGATCGAGCAGCAACCAGGCCGCAGGCTCGGCTTCGCTATCGAGCGCCTTGCCGGTGGTGATCAGGGCGCGTTTGTAGGCATGGAACAGCGGCAGGCTGAGAAACATCGACGCCATGCCAGCGATGAACAACGGCATGGCCAGCACCGATGGCCGACCATCACCGAACAGCAGATTGAGCACCAGTACCGGCGCCACGGCGACCAGCACCTGACGCCACCAGGCCAGAGCCAGACGGCGCTTGACCTGGCCTCGCGTCACGCAGCGCCCTCTTCACCCTGGTGTACCTGACCGAGCATGTGCCCGAGCTTGCCGGCCTTGGTCGCCAGGTACTTGCGGTTGTGCGGGTTGTGCCCGACCTGCAGCGGCTTGCGCTCGGCTACACGCAGGCCAAAACCTTCCAGCGCCTTGACCTTGCGCGGGTTGTTGGTCATCAGGCGCAGGCTCTGAATCCCCAGGTGCTCCAGCATCGGCGGGCACATGGCGTAATCACGCTGATCAGCACCAAAGCCCAGACGCTCGTTGGCTTCTACCGTATCGGCGCCGCCATCCTGCAGCTCATAAGCACGAATCTTGTTCAGCAGGCCAATGCCACGACCTTCCTGACGCAAGTACAGCAGTACGCCACGGCCTTCCTCGGCGATGGCCTGCAACGCAGCTTCGAGTTGCGCGCCGCAATCGCAGCGCAGACTGAACAGCGCATCACCGGTCAGGCACTCGGAATGCAGGCGACCCAGCACCGGCTCGCCATCGGCCACATCACCGAAGGTCAGGGCCACGTGTTCCTTGCCAGTGGCTTCATCGAGGAAACCATGCATGGTGAACACGCCAAACGGGGTAGGCAGTTGGGAGGCGGCGACAAACACGACGGACACCGGATACTCCTGATCAGAAGATGACTTAGCGGGGCGCTAGTGTACCAGCAATCACTCTGGCACCACGCAAGAGAGCGCCACAACCTTGCAGCTAACCGACGGCAAGGCGTAGAGTATGAACATCCCTGGGGCGGCAAAACCAGAGATGGATGCAGCTCACAGTTGAGAAAAATTCCGGTTCACAGCTCATGTAGCCATGTGACACTATCCATTGGGTACAATTCTGGATCACGCCGCGTGCCCACGCGCATGCGGCCGAAATACGACTATTGCCTCTCAGAGAGTCCTGCTATGGAAAGTGCGTACTCAACAAGCAATCGAGGTTTTACCCTGATTGAAATGATGATCGTGATTGTGATCATCGCCGTCTTAGCGGCTATTGCACTCCCCGCCTACAGCGGCTACATCACCAAGAGCAAGATGAAGGCCGCACAAAGTGACCTGGTATCACTTGGCCTAGCCTTGGAAAATCGCTTCCAGCGCCAGCTCTCCTATCCGACATCCACCACCAGCACCACCGAAGCGACTGCCACCGCAGCAGGCAACAACTGGCAGGCATCAACCGCCAGCGATTTCGACTTCAAAATCAGCGCTGCCGACAGCACCAGCTACACCATCACCGCAACCGGCAAAAGCGGTTCTCTCAGCAACTGCGTAATCAGCCTGACCCAAAAAAATGACCGCAGCACGTCCGGCTGCCCCTACGGCGATGATAAATGGCTATGACTAGCAAGCCACAGGGTTTTACCCTCATCGAGATAATGATCACGCTGACTGTATTGGCGTTTTTGCTATTTCTCGGCGCCCCGCTGACCAGCGCCTGGACCAACGGCGCACAACAACAGACAGCCGCAAGCTTGCTGCGCGAAGGCATCGGTCGCGCCAAAGCACAAGCACTGCGCAACCCAGGCGGTGTGCGCAACGCCGATGAGCCCGCGGCAGCTCTGTGTTACAGCAACCAGACATTGGTGCTCTATCGAATAGACAGACCCAATAGCGGCACTGCCAGCGTCAACTGCGCTGCCACCAGCAATATCATCTGGTCTGCCGCACTTCCCAGCAAGCCTGCCGTAAAACTCAGCGATGACAACAGCTTCAGCTGCAGTGCCTTCAACAATCAGGGACTGCCAATCACCGCTGGCAACACCTGCACTACTCTAGATCTCCAAATAACAGTGACTACGCAGGATGCGATCAATGTCCCGCTTATCTAATACTCCGCTTAAACAGCGTGGCGACATTCTGCTCGAGTCGCTGATTGGCATCGTACTGATGGCCATTGTCGGCCTTGGCCTGGTTTACAGCGCCTCTCGCGTAGCAGTCAGCCAGAAAGACATGAACCAGCAGAATATCGTCGTCAGCCAGATGCGAGCACTTCTGCAGCAGCAAGGCCGCGCCCTGTGCAGTGGTAGTACACCAAGCATCTCGATCCCGCCAAACGAATCCATCGAACTCACAGTGCACTGTTCTGATGCCCCAACGACCGTGACTGTCGGCAGCTTGGCAGTCGATGTGGGATCAGGAATTCGCTGGATTTCCCTGGAGACAGCAGCCAAGCACAACGGGCGTTTTGGCGGCCCGATCCGTGTGGGTGACGCCCAGTGAACAGGTATCAACAAGGCTTCAACCTAATCAGCCTGATGGTCGGTATGACGCTATCGCTCATCAGCATCATGGCCATGTTGACGCTCTACAAGAATCTGGTCATCAACGCCGCAATCGCAACCCAGGATGCACGCCAGGACGGCCAGGTGGCCTCGGCACGCCTGACCTTGCAGCGCGAACTGCAAAGTGCTGGCTACGGTATGTCCCCCGTGCTGAACACTGATCTGGTATTGCTCAAAAGCTCGACACTATCCACCAATACTCTGAGCGGCCAACAAATCACACTCCCCAGCAATGAACGCGGCAACGCATTGCTATGGCGCTATGAGGCGAATAGTGGGGCAGTCTGCCGGGGGATTCTGAGCATTGGAGGCTCGCTCTTCATGCTGGCAACCAACTCCTGCAGCGGCAGCCTTACATCGCGGACATGGACAAGCACGCCCCTGATCGCTGCATCAGCAGCAGGGCTGAATGACCTGGCAAACTTCTCCAGCGCCGTCGATGGCGCAGCATTTTCTCTCGAATACGAAAACTGCTGGCCTTATCAGAAAGATGATCGCCCGCTCAGCTCTCATCTGACCGCAACACTGGTCACCAACCTAACGAACAGCACCACTGGATCAGTTACATACAGCGATGCCAACCAGACCGCTGTCTGTCTACCGAACTTCCCCAGGCCATAACACGAGTTGACGAACATGACGAAGCATGTCGATTTCCATCCCCGCGCCCGTCAACGCGGTATGGCCACAATCCTTATCGTGCTGCTGGCAGGTCTTTCGATCACCGCCACCACGCTCGGGGTCATGTACACAGTACGCAGCACGCAAGACCAGCAAATGGCCACCCATGCCAGCACGGAAGCCGAATCACTCGCGTGGACAGGCGTGGAACTGCTCCGCCTCTACCTGACCAAGGCCGACCTCGACCAAGTAGAAGCCCTCACCCTCAATAGCAACCTCATTAGCGGCGACATCGGCAATCGCATCAGCGCCGCCAGAGTTGCAACCACAGCCAATGAAAGCAACGTCCCAACTGGCAGTCCGGAGCGCAACTTTGCTTTTGAGGTAACAGGCAAAACCGACTTGGCCAGCAGTACACTCCGAGTGGTTTACAGCGTGACAGGAAGCAACGGCAACAGTGGGCCAAGGCCCGGAGGCGACGGCGGCGGCGGCGGCGGAACCATGAACATCTATGACAACCTGACGCTCAGTGGCGGCCTGACATTCCTTGGTGGCAGCAATGTGTCACTCAACGTTGAAGGTTCAGTCAACATAGGCGGCGGTGTCAAAGGCGTTAACGTCATGCGCGCCACTGGTGACATTACAGTCAGCGGCGGCACAGAACGTATCCAGGAACTGTTCTCCAACGGCAACATAACCCTCACAGGTGGAGCGACTGCCACTCTGGTATCGGCTCTAGGCGACATTACTGCCAGCAGTGGTGGTAGCCAGGGCGTATTGAATTCCAATGGAAATATCACGATCAGCAACGGCACAGTGGAGGCAGCCAACTCACTGGGCAACATCATAGTATCCAGCGGTTCCAATCAAGGAGCGCTGACCGCCAAGGGGACGATAAACATAAGCAACGGCGGCAAGACAGCCACTGCCAATGCTGCCGGCGATGTGACCGTCACCGGGGGGTCTGTTGGCATCATCAGAACTGAAGGGAATGTCACCTCCAGCCGAGATGTGGATCAAATTCATGCTAACGGTAGCGTCGTCTCCGGCGGTTCGAATAGCGGCATCATCAGAGCAATCGGCAATGCCACACTAAACGGCTCGGGATCACGCGATGTTGAAGTCAAAGGCTCGGTCTTCGTCAACAGCGGCAGCCTCAGCAGGGTACGCGCAGAGAAGAACCTGACATTCAATGGTTGGGGCTCAGCCACCGGCATTATCGGCGGTACTCTGAGTAAAGCAGAGCAGTGGAACAACAACGTCAACGTAACCATTCAACCGGGACTGGCAGTCACCCTTACCCCTGTACAGATTGCCCTGATGACACCCCTGCAGCCTTTCAGCCTTACACGCCCGACCGTTGATGCACGCCCTCTAGAGAGTGCAGCCAACTATGTATTCAAGTACGTAGGCGGCAAAGAACAGATCACGGTCAAGAATGTGAATGGACTCGCTGATGGTAATTACCGGCTAGGCAAGATCAAGAAAGCCTATACCGACAACTGGGGCTACCTATGCAAGGAAACTGACTCAAGTGGTTTCTGCATACCTGAGTGCTCACCGATAACCAACGGCAATTGCCAAGGCACAGGAATTGAAGCCCTCAAACTCTTCTGCCATGGCCAATCCCTGCAAAACAAATGCATGTCCTACAACCAAGGCACACAGACTTGGACGCTAGAGGGTAGCCAGAACAATCAAGTCATTGCGCCTGGCGTACTTTGGTTCGAGGGTAACCTTACACTAGGCAATGGCCTTTATCGCGGCACAATGCTGGCGACAGGAAATATAAACGCGGCATCAGGTAGCGTCAGCACCTATGCCACCAACCACGCGGGTTACGCGAATAACTGCCAAAACAGCCTGTATGGAACGCTCTACCCAACCAACTATTGCCAGAATGGGGCATTCCTGAGCAACCCTGTTGGCAACATTGCGCTTCTGGCCGGTAGCTACAACGGTACGGAATACCAAGGTGGCAATATCTCCGTCGGCAGCAGTACGCGAATTTTTGGTGATGTGATTGCAGGCAATCAGATTAGTGGTGGCGGCGGCGCCACTGTTCAAGGCTACATCACTGCGGCAGGTCTAGGCAGCTCAACCAGCAACAGCCTCAGCGCTGGCTTGACTATCGATCTACGCAATCTTCCTGCCAGCTATACGCCAGGGGAGATTCCCGACATGGGAGGGGACAGTGGTAACAATGGCGGACAAGGTGAAGACAACATCGTGAAGCTACTCTGGATTCGTCCTGTTTAAACGAATCCAAGGTACATATCACTCAGTCAAACGGATAAGGAAATCTCCACCGAGTAAAGAGAGGCCTCAGCTCGCCACTAGCGATCAGCTCTTCCATGCGCTGATCGTATAGAGTTGCCAACTGGTGCCCACGCGGAGTATCAGCAAAGCCGAGAAACAATGGCAGACGGGTCAGTTCGGTTATGCGGTAGCGGCTGCGGTCGACTGACTCGCTCAGTACGTCTTCGACCTCAGGGGCAGCATCGATGTAGAAGTCGGCGTGGCCGAGGTCGAGCATGCCGAGAATGCCGCCACGGCGCTGCACTTCCCGGAAGTTGTGGATGTTGGGCAGATACTCGTCATAGCCATAGCCACGCACCCATGCCAGGCGGTACTTGCCCAGGGTTTCCAGAGTTGGAATAGGCTTGTCGAGCAGACCCAACGCGACGATATGGTCGTTGTCGTAGTGCATCCGCGGGTAGAACACTCGATCCGTGACCTCGTCCCGGTAGGCCCCCACCCAGGCATCAGCTTCACCACGTTGCACCAGGCCAACCGCACGGGTGTAAGGCACGTTATGAGTACGCAGCGCAACGCCGGCAGGCTCGAATACCTTGCGCATGATGTCCCAGCCCAGACCGGTGCCATCAGCATTGGTGTACCCCTTCCAGCTCTCGGCAGCCAGGCGAATATCGTCGGGCAGCGCTTGCTCAGCCTGAGCTCCAGCCAACACGCCAGCCAGTAGCAACGCCATCAGGCACTTGCTCATCATGGCCATGCTCTCTCCCTAGAAGCCAAACTCAGCAGCATAATTTGCCCATCCCCAGACCAGTCCCTGCATGGTCAACCAGGCGAATACCCCGGCAATGATGTCGTCGAGCATGATGCCAAAACCACCATGCACATGCCGATCAATCCAGCGAATCGGCCAGGGCTTGATGATGTCGAATGCACGAAACACAAGAAAGCCTAGCAGCAACCAGAGCCAACCTTCGGGCACCAGCCAGAGGGTGATCCACATGCCGACCATCTCGTCCCAGACGATACCTTCGTGGTCGTGCACGCGCAGGTCTTCGGCCACCTTGCCGCACAGCCAGAAGCCGAACAGCATGGTCACGCCCAGCATCAGCCAGTAGCCCCAATCCGGCAGCATCTGCCACAGCGGCACGAACGGCAGCGCCACCAGCGAGCCCCAGGTGCCGGGCGCCTTGGGCAGAGTGCCGGAGCCGAAGCCGAAGGCGATGAAGTGCCAGGGATTGCGCCACACCGAGGGCGGTACGTATTCGGCGGGAACCTGGTTGGGGTGATCGGTCACACGCACTCCGTCCTGTCAGAAATGTTGGTAACCGCCACGCGGCGGCTCGATGGGCTGGCCGGCGGCGTCCAGCAACTCTACCCCAGTACCGGCCTGCACACGGCCAATCACCCGTATTTCGGGCCAATCGGCCTGCAGATCGGCGAGCAGGGCTGGCGGTAGGGTAAAGGCCAGTCGGTAGTCGTCGCCACCACCGAGCGCGCAGAGCCGTGCCTGCTGCTCGCCGGCAAAGGCGCGCAGCGCTGCAGACAGCGGCACACGCGCCAGCTCAATGTGCAGGGCGACCTGCGAGGCGTTGGCGATATGCCCGCAGTCAGCGAGCAGGCCGTCGGAAATATCCAGTGCTGCCGTGGCTCGGCCGCGCAGTGCCTGCCCCAGGGCCAGTTGCGGTTGCGGCGACCAATAACGAGCCAGCAAAGGCTCGGCGATTTCAGGCGTTGCATCACGCTGAGCCAATACCAGCGGCAGGGCGCCAGCGGCGTCGCCGAGCTCGCCGCCGACGCACAGCAGATCACCCACCTGCGCACCGCTGCGCAACAGTGCCTGCCCGGCCGGCACACGGCCGAACACGGTCAGCGTCAGGCTCAGCGGGCCACGCGTGGTGTCGCCACCGACCAGCGCCAGCGAACAGCTCTGCGCCATCGCCTGCAGGCCGCGAGCGAACTCGGCCAGCCAGGCTTCACTGGCACTAGGCAGGGTCATCGCGAGGGTAAAGGCCAGCGGCGTAGCGCCCATGGCGGCCAGATCACTGGCGGAGACGGCCAACGCGCGTTGACCGAGAAGAAAGGCATCGCAGGCATCGGGGAAATGTACCCCGGCAACCAGCGTATCGGTGGACACCGCCAACTGCTCACCCGCCGGCAATGCCAACAGCGCGCAGTCATCACCAATACCGCGAACCACGCCGTCACCACCCTGCGCACAGGGGGCGGCGGCGAAGTAGCGACGGATCAGCTCGAACTCACCCATGAGCCGGCAACGATCTGCCGTGGGCCGGCCCTGCACAGTTCAGGCAGGGCACGGGAGCGCAGGATCGTGAATCGAGCATCTCAGCGGGCCTCAGCGCTTGTTGGCGCTTACTTCGGCGGCGCGCAGCGTCGGCGCGAGCTTGTCGAGAATGCCGTTGACGAACTTGTGCCCGTCGGTAGCACCGAACACCTTGGCCAGCTCGATACCTTCGTTGATCACTACCTTGTAGGGTACGTCGACGCGGTTCTTCAGCTCGTAGGTGGACAGGCGCAGGATGGCCAGTTCGACCGGGTCGATCTCTTCCAGTGGGCGATCGAGCAGCGGGGCGAAGGCGCCGTCGAGTTCGGTCTTCTGCCGTGGCACGCCGTGCAGGATCTCGTGGAAGTAGGCACCGTCAACCTTGCTGAAGTCATTGTCGACGCGGAACTGCGCTTCGATCTCGTTTAGCGGCTGCCCGGCGATATGCCAGGAGTACAGGGCCTGCATGGCCAGAGTACGGGCTTCGCGACGAGCGAGAATCTTGCCGCTGGGGCCTTTCTTGGCCGGCTGGCCGTTACCGGAGCTCACTTGGCCTCCAACTGCGCCAGCAGGCTGACCATTTCCAGGGCAGACAGCGCAGCTTCGGCACCCTTGTTACCCGCCTTGGTGCCGGAACGTTCGATGGCTTGTTCGATGGAGTCGACGGTCAGGACGCCGAAGGCGACCGGTACGCCATACTCCATGGACACCTGGGCCAGGCCCTTGGTGCATTCGCCAGCGACGTATTCGAAGTGCGGAGTGCCGCCACGAATGACCGCACCGAGGGCGATGATCGCCGCGTATTCGCCACGCTGGGCGACCTTCTGGGTGACCAGCGGAATCTCGAAGGCACCCGGCGCACGGATGAGGGTGATGTCGCTTTCCTGCACGCCATGGCGCACCAGGGCGTCGATGGCGCCGCTGACCAGGCTCTCGACGACGAAGCTGTTGAAACGGCCTACCACCAGGGCGTATTTGCCCTGCGGGGCGATGAAGGTACCTTCGATGGTCTTCAGGGTCATGACGGGTCTCACATGGGTTAAAGAGCCGGAGCGCCTTGCGCTCCGAAAATAAAATTCGTTTGTCAGCGTAGCCCGGATGCAATCCGGGGCCAGTGTGCCGATCTTCCCGGATTTCATCCGGGCTACGTGCTTTAGCTCCCCTCTCCCGCTTGCGGGAGAGGGGTCGGGGGAGAGGGCATGCGATATACACCGAAATACCCTCTCCCGCCCTGCGGGCACCCTCGGCTTGAGCATCCTGCGTCGCCCTACCTCCTGCATCCATGCAGTCGTCTCCCAGAGGGAGAGGGTCATCAGCTTTGGCCCTTCGGGCCGCTTTTAATCAGCCGGCAGGTATTCTACAACTTCGAGATCGAAGCCGGATATCGCGTTGAACTTCATCGGCGAGCTCATCAGACGCATCTTGCGCACGCCAAGATCACGCAGAATCTGCGAGCCCGCACCCACGGTGCTATAGGTCGCCGGGTTGGCCGGCTGCTGACGGCTGATCAGTGCCAGCAACTCCGGCCCGGTCAACGGATTGCCGAGCAGCAGCACCACGCCGCTACCCGCCTTGGCCACTTCGGCCATGGCCGCACGCATGCTCCAGCGGCCCGGCTGGTTGACCAGGAACAGGTCGCGCAGCGGGTCCATGTTGTGCACGCGCACCAGGGTCGGCTCTTCGGCGCAGATGGTGCCCAGGGTCAGCGCCATGTGTGCGGTGTCCTCGACGCCGTCACGGTAGGTCACCAGATTGAACTGACCCAACTCGGTGTCCAGCGGCTGCTCGCTGATGCGCTCGACAGTACGCTCGTGGATCAGGCGGTAGTGGATCAGGTCGGCGATGGTGCCGATCTTCAGGCCGTGCAGCTCAGCGAAGGCCTCCAGTTCCGGACGACGGGCCATGGTGCCGTCGTCGTTCATGATCTCGCAGATCACCCCGCTCGGCTCGAAACCACCCATACGCGCCAGGTCGCAGGCCGCTTCGGTGTGGCCGGCACGGGCCAGCACGCCGCCGGGCTGGGCCATCAGCGGGAAGATGTGGCCAGGGCTGACGATATCCTCGGCCACCGCATTGCGCGCTACTGCAGCCTGCACGGTGCGTGCGCGGTCGGCAGCGGAGATGCCGGTGGTCACACCTTCGGCCGCCTCGATGGAGACGGTGAACTTGGTGCCGAAACCGGAACCGTTGCGCGGCGCCATCAGCGGCAGCTTGAGCAGTTCGCAGCGCTCGCGGGTCATGGGCATACAGATCAGGCCACGGGCGAAGCGGGCCATGAAGTTGATGTGCTCGGCGGTGACGCATTCGGAGGCGATGATGATGTCGCCTTCGTTCTCGCGGTCTTCGTCATCCATGAGAATGACCATCTTGCCGGCGCGGATGTCTTCGATCAGTTCTTCAGCGGTATTGAGCGCCATCGGGGCGTCTCCTCAATTCTTCAGGTAGCCGTGTTCGGCGAGAAAGCTTTCGGTGAGGCCCGAGGCCTTGGGCTCTGCAGCCTTGTCGCCGAGCAGCAGGCGCTCCAGGTAACGCGCCAGCAGGTCGACCTCGAGGTTGACCTTACGCCCGGCCTGGTAGTCGACCATGATGGTCTCGGCCAGGGTGTGCGGCACGATGGTCAGCTCGAATTCGGCGCCATCGACCGCGTTGACGGTCAGGCTGGTGCCGTCGACGGTGATCGAACCCTTATGCGCGATGTACTTGGCCAATTCGCGCGGGGCGCGCACCCTGAACTGCACGGCGCGGGCGTTATCGGCGCGCGCGACGATCTCGCCGACACCGTCGACATGACCGCTGACCAGATGACCGCCGAGGCGACTGGTGGGCGTCAGAGCCTTCTCCAGATTCACGGCACTGCCGGGCTTGAGATCGACGAAGGCGGTACGCGCCAGCGTCTCGCGGCTGACGTCGGCCCAGAAGCCGTCGCCGGGCAATTCCACGGCGGTCAGGCAGATGCCGTTGACGGCGATGCTGTCGCCGAGTTTGACGTCGCCCAGGTCGAGTTTGCCGGTGGCCACGTAAACGCGCACGTCGCCACCTTTCGGCGTCATGGCGCGGATACTGCCGATGGCTTCGATTATGCCGGTGAACATGCGCCCTCCGGTTTCACGTTGAAGGTATTGCTGAACAGCATGGACGAACTCCTGTTTTGGTCAAAAACAGGGCAATGCCGATCGATAGGGATTTCGCGGACACGCACGAGGCGCCCGTGGAGGGAATCCCGCTCTCTCTTTATCCGGACTATACCGTCGGCCCCGGAATCGCACCGGGTCTGCTGGACCTCGCCTGGCAGGTGCCGTGGCGAGCGCTCGCGGGCTAGGTTCTACGAACCATTACCGCCGGTGGGGAATTTCGCCCCGCCCTGAGAACGTTGCGGCCATGTGAACAGCCACGTGGCGTTTTACCATATTTCTCGCCGCGACGCATGGCCCTTGCGCTATCTGGCCTTGGGCACCGCCGTAATCTGCCAGTCATCGCCAACGGCGCGGATATCGAGAATCTGCAATTCCGGCGCTTCGGCCATGCGGTTGAGCGGCAACTCGAACAACGGCCGCGCACTGGAGCCGAGCAGTTTGGGCGCGACGAAGATGCGGTACTCGTCAACCAACCCGGCACGAGCGAAAGCGCCAGCCAGACGCGGCCCGGCCTCGACCAGCACCTCGTTGACACCACGACCGGCCAGCTCCAGCAGCAGCTTGCGCAAATCGACGTGACCATTGCTGCCCGGCACGGCCAGCAGTTCGTGACCATCGGCCAGATAGCGATCACGGGCGGCGGCAGCCGCACAGGTGGCCACCAGCGCCGGACCGGCCTGGAAGAACGCTTTGCTCAGCGGCACGCGTAGACGACCATCGACCAACACCCGCAGCGGTGGTCGCGAAGCAGCCATGAAAGTGGCTTCGACCCCCAATCCCAGCTCGTCGGGACGCACCGTCAGCCGGGCATCGTCTGCCAGCACGGTGTCGGCGCCACTGAGCACCACGCTGGACTGCGCGCGTAAACGCTGCACCTCCGCGCGCGCCGCCGGGCCAGTGATCCACTGACTCTCGCCGCTGGCCATGGCCGTGCGGCCATCCAGGCTCATCGCCGATTTGACCCGCACCAACGGCAGTCCTGTCTCCATGCGCTTGATAAAACCGGCATTGAGCGCTCGCGCCTCGACCTCCAGCACGCCAGACAGCACTTCGATACCTGCATTGGCCAGGCGCAACAGGCCGCGACCGGCGACCTGCGGATTGGGGTCTTGCATCGCCGCAACCACACGACCGACACCGGCGGCGACCAGCGCATCGGCGCACGGCGGCGTACGCCCATGGTGACTGCAAGGTTCCAGAGTGACGTAGGCGGTGGCACCGAGCGCGCGCTCGCCGGCCTGACGCAGGGCGTGCACCTCGGCGTGCGGTTCGCCGGCGCGGGCATGCCAGCCCTCGCCGACGATCTCGCCGTCGCGCACGATAACGCAGCCAACGCGTGGGTTGGGATGAGTGGAGTAAAGGCCTTTGCGCGCCAACCGCAGGGCGCGCGCCATGAAGAAGTGGTCGCGCTCGCTCATCGGCTTTTCGACGGCTCGCGGGCCAGGCGTTCGATTTCCTCGCGGAATTCGTTGAGGTCCTGAAAACGGCGGTAGACCGAGGCGAAGCGGATATAGGCCACCTCGTCGAGCTTGCTCAGTTCGGTCATCACCAACTCACCCAGCACCAGCGACTTCACCTCGCGCTCGCCAGTGGCGCGCAACTGCTGCTTGATGCGGGCGATGGCTTCCTCCAGGCGCTCGACGCTCACCGGGCGTTTTTCCAGCGCGCGCTGCATGCCGGCGCGCAGCTTTTCTTCGTCGAAAGGCTGACGGCTGCCGTCCTGCTTGATCAGGCGCGGCATCACCAGCTCGGCGGTTTCGAAGGTGGTGAAGCGCTCACCGCAGGCCACGCATTCGCGGCGGCGGCGGACCTGGTCGCCCTCGGCGACCAGACGGGAATCGATGACCTTGGTGTCGTTGGCAGCGCAGAACGGACAATGCATGGTGAGGGCTGACGAATGGCGGCAAAGTCGCCATGGTAGCGCATAGCACGTCATTGAAAAATGTAAGGAGCCTTGAGATCACCTGCTTACGGCGGCAAGACAAATTAAGCTATGCCCATGCCCCGTCAAAAGCAGAACCTGCCATGAATCGATATCTGCCCCTCCTACCCATTGCCCTGAGCGGCCTGCTTGCGGCCTGCGCCGGCGAGCCCACGAGCACTGCGCCGCCACCCACTCCAGCACCTGCACAGGCAGAACCCATCGCAGCACCGATCCAGGGCCCAGGCCTGCGCGGCGAATTGCTTGGCGTCGCCGCAGGCGCCGATGTCGACCTCGCATTATTGGGCGTAGACATGCGCGGTCGCCCGCGTGCCTTGCTTGGCCAGATTCATCTGCGTGGCGACGGCGAAGCGCTGCCGTTCCATCTGCCACTGAACACGCAGCAGGCGCCTCAGGACCTGCGCCTGGAACTGCGCGGCCGCGTCAGTCAATCCGGACGCCTGGTGCAGCGCTTGCCGGCACGCACCATCGCTGAACTGAACGACCAGGACCTTGGCCCGCTGCATCTGGTGCCGGCGCCATGAAACCACCCGCACCGCTGCAGCATGCGCTCAGCGAATTACTCGGCGATGCCCGCCTGGTGGCCGAAACACTACCCGGTACAGATATCGCCCTGTGGCTGATCGATGCCAGCAACATGGAGCGCGCCTTCAACCCTGAAGAAACCAGGCGCATCCTCGAAGAGCCGCCCTACTGGTGCTTCTGCTGGGCCAGCGGCCTGGTGCTGGCACGCTGGCTCGCCGAGCGCCCTGAATGGGTACGCGGCAAGCGCGTGCTAGATTTCGGCGCCGGCTCCGGCGTAGCGGCCATCGCCGCAGCCAAGGCCGGCGCCGCCGAAGTGGTGGCCTGCGACCTCGACCCCGTGGCACTGGCCGCCAGCCGCGCCAACGCCGCACTCAACGGTGTGACGCTGAACTACTCGGACGATTTCTTCGCCGAAGCAGATCGCTACGACCTGATTCTGGTCGCCGACGTGCTCTACGATCGCGCCAATCTGCCGCTGCTCGACCACTTTCTCAGCCGCGGGCGTCAGGCCCTGGTGGCCGATTCACGGGTCAAGGATTTCCAGCATCCGCTGTACCAGCGCCTGGCACTGCTGGACGGCTGCACCTGGCCAGACCTGGCCGAGCCCGCCGAATTCCGCGAGGTCAGCCTGTATCACGCCGTGCGCCCCTTGTAACCGCGCGGCAGTGCCCGCATTAATAGACCATTGCCCTGTTTTTCGAGACCGACCATGAGCGACTCCCCCTACATCTTCGACATCTCCGGCGCCGCCAACTTCGAGCAACTGGTGATCGAGAACTCCTTCCACAAACCAGTGCTGGTGGACTTCTGGGCCGAGTGGTGCGCGCCGTGCAAGGCGCTGATGCCAATGCTGGCGAAGATCACCGAGGAATATGCCGGTGAGCTGCTGCTGGCCAAGGTCAACTGCGATATCGAGCAGGACATCGTCATGCGTTTCGGCATTCGCAGCCTGCCAACCGTGGTGCTGTTCAAGGACGGCCAGCCGGTGGATGGTTTCGCCGGCGCCCAGCCGGAGGCGGCGATCCGCGAGATGCTCAAGCCTCACGTCGCCGAACCAGCTCCTGCCGCCGCCGACCCGATGGAGGCCGCTCAGGCGCTGTTCGCCGAAGGCCGTTTTGCCGACACCGAAGCACTGCTCAAACAGGTGCTGACCGAAGACAACGAAAATGCTGCCGCGCTGATCCTCTACGCGCGCTGCCTGGCCGAGCGCGGCGAACTGGGCGAAGCCCAGGTGGTACTCGATGCGGTCAAGGGCGACGAACACAAGCAGGCACTGGCCGGTGCCAAGGCGCAACTGACCTTCCTGCGTCAGGCCGCCGACCTGCCAGACGCCGCCACGCTGAAAAGCCGCCTGGCGCAGAACGCAGAGGACGACGAGGCGCTGTATCAACTGGCCGTGCAACAACTGGCGCGCCAGCAGTACGAAGCAGCACTGGATGGCCTGCTCAAGCTGTTCGTGCGCAACCGCAGCTACAGCGAAGGCCTGCCGCACAAGACCCTGCTGCAAGTGTTCGACCTGCTCGGCGGCGATCACCCGCTGGTCACCACTTACCGCCGCAAGCTGTATCAGGCGATCTACTGATCCCAGCGTTGGATCGCGCTCGCCGTAGGGCGGACTCAGGAGCGAAGCGAACAGTCCGCCGTGCCGTGCCAAGTTCTGCACTGCAACTGACGTCCAACCCTCCCCTCAAAGGCGTACTGATTCCGAGCGGCCGGCGCCCCGATACGCCCTACGCCCCTCGCCTTGAGGTGCGCACCAGCGATGGCGGCGCTAGCGCCTCGTTGCACACAGCATGGCAGCGCGCGACATGCTACTAGTTCGGACGGCTACTCCTGCCAGTGATAGATCGGCGCATCCGCGCCGGTTTCCATGCGGATCTGCTCGCAATGACGCAGACGCACCAGCAGGCGCTTGCCAGCAACCTCCCCCCCGGCCAGCGCAGCCAGCTGCGCCATCAGCTTCGGTCCTTCCACTTGCCCTGCATCGCGTACCAGCTGTAGCGCGGTCTGCCACAGCGCATCACCCGCGTCAGCTGTGGCAGTCGCTGCCGCTACGCTGGGTGTCGGCGTAACAGCTACATGCTGCGCCAGTTGCGCCCAGTCCTCGGCATCCAGCTCCACCGTCAGATCCACCGGCCAGTCGCCAATGCGCCCACGTATTCGCACCATGTTCAGCCTCCAGTCAGGATCCTGCATGCTCCCATGACAGCGTCAGGCTGGCCAGTTCGCCACGAAAGTTGTTATAACGTAACAATTAACTCGCACCCAAGCTGGAGACACCCATGCGCCACCTGCTGCTCGCCCTGCCCTTCGCCCTGCTGCCCCTGGTCGCCGCCCAGGCCCATGAACACGGCCATGATCACGACCACGAACATTCCCACGACAGCCTGGGTGCCCACGAACACGGCGTCGCCAGCCTCAACGCAGCGCTGGACGGCAACCTGCTGGAGCTGCAGCTCGAAAGCCCGGCAATGAACCTGGTAGGCTTCGAGCATGCCGCCAAGAGCGATGCCGACAAGGCCAAGGTCGCCGCCGCCAAGCGTGAACTGGAGCAGCCCATCAGCCTGTTCGCCCTGAACAGCGGCGATTGCAAGGCCACCCAGGTCGAACTGGAAAGCCCACTGTTCGGCGACGCTGACCACGATCACGATCACGATCACGATCACGATCATGAAGGCGAGCACAGCGACATCCAGGCGCACTATCGCTTCGAATGCGCCAAGGCCAACGAATTGAAACAGTTGGATCTCGCCGAACTGTTCAAACGCTTCCCCGCCACCGAGAAGATTCAGGTACAACTGATCGGCCCGAATGGTCAGCAGGGCGTGGAACTGACGCCGGCACAACCACGCTTGAGCTTCTGACCTGCCACGTCTCATTGCCGGAGTGAGCGCCCCTCGCTCCTGCAATAAACGCCTTCTCCCGACACGCAGCAGACAATGACCGAACCTCTGATCGAACTCGCCAATCTCGGCTTCGCCTGGCCCGGCCAGGCGCAGCTGCTGGATATCCCCGTCTTCACCCTGGCACGCGGTGAAACCCTGTTTCTCAAAGGCCCCAGTGGCAGCGGCAAAACCACCCTGCTCGGCCTGCTCGGCGGCGTACAACGTGCGCAAAGCGGCCATATCCGCCTGCTCGGCCAGGACCTCGGCCAACTCTCCGCCGGTGCCCGCGACCGTTTTCGCGTCGACCACACTGGCTACATCTTCCAGCAGTTCAACCTGCTGCCATTTCTTTCTGTGCGCGAGAACGTAGAGCTGCCCTGCCGCTTCTCGCGCCTGCGTGCCGAACGCGCACGCCAGCGCCACGGCAGCATCGATGCCGCAGCAGCAGCGCTGCTCGACCATCTCGGCCTGCGCGCCGACCTGCTCGGCCGTCGCGCCGATGAACTGTCCATCGGCCAGCAACAGCGGGTCGCCGCCGCGCGCGCACTGATCGGCCAGCCAGAGCTGGTGATCGCTGACGAACCGACCTCGGCACTGGACTTCGACGCACGCGAGGCCTTCCTGCAATTGCTCTTCGCCGAATGCCGCGCTGCCGGCGCCAGCCTTCTATTCGTCAGCCACGACCAGAGCCTGGCTTCGCTGTTCGACCGCAACCTGTCGCTGGCCGAACTTAACCGCGCCACGCGCCCACAGGAGGCCTGAGATGCACCTGATCCGCATCGCCCTGGCCAGCCTGGCCAACCGCCGTTTCACCGCCTTGCTCACGGTGTTCGCCATCGCCCTGTCGGTCTGCCTGCTGCTGGCCGTGGAGCGTGTACGTACCGAAGCCCGCGCCAGCTTCGCCAACACCATCAGCGGCACCGACCTGATCGTCGGCGCCCGCTCCGGCAGCGTGAACCTGCTGCTGTACTCGGTGTTCCGCATCGGCAACGCCACCAACAACATCCGCTGGGACAGTTTCGAGCACTTCGCCAACCATCGTCAGGTGAAGTGGGCTATCCCCATTTCCCTCGGTGACTCGCACCGCGGCTATCGAGTCATGGGCACCAGCACCGCCTATTTCGAGCACTACCGCTACGCCCGCAGCCAGGCGCTGAAGTTGGCCCTGGGCCGCGAGTTTGCCGACGACCCGTTCGAGGTAGTACTCGGTGCGGAAGTGGCCCAGGCGCTTGGCTACGGCCTCGGCGAGAACATCGTTCTGGCACACGGCGTCGCCACCATCAGCCTGGTCAAGCACGACGACAAGCCGTTCACCGTGGTCGGTATCCTCGAACGCACCGGCACACCGGTCGACCGCACGCTGCACATTTCCCTGGCGGGCATGGAGGCGCTGCACATCGACTGGCAGAACGGCATGCCGGCACGCGGCGCGGCGCAGATCAGCGCGGATAAGGTGCGAGAGTGGGCAAGCGCCTGTTCACAAGCGTCGCGAGCGCGGACGGGGCAAGGCGAAAGCGGGCGAGGAAGCGCAGTTGAGTCGAGTCTCAATGAGCATTCCGAGCCCGCTTTCAACGCAGCAGCGTCAAGCGCAGTAGCTTGTGGACAGGCGCTGCAGCCCAAGCAGATCACTGCCTTCCTGCTCGGCCTCAACAGCAAGATCGCCACGTTCAGCCTGCAGCGCGAGATCAATGAATTCCGCGGTGAGCCGCTGCTGGCGATCCTGCCGGGCGTAGCGCTGCAGGAGCTGTGGAGCCTAATGGGCACGGCCGAGCAGGCGCTGTTCGTGGTCTCGCTGTTCGTCGTGCTGACCGGCCTGATCGGCATGCTTACGGCGATTCTCACCAGCCTCAACGAGCGCCGCCGGGAGATGGCGATCCTGCGCTCGGTGGGCGCACGCCCCTGGCATATCGCCAGCCTGCTGGTGCTGGAGGCCTTCGCTCTGGCATTGGCCGGCGTGGCTTTAGGTGTCGCGCTGCTCTATCTGGGCATCGCCGGCAGCCAGGGCTTCGTCCAGGCCAATTACGGCCTGTATCTGGCACTCAATGCGCCGTCGAGTTACGAATGGAAACTACTTGGTGGCATTCTCGCCGCAGCCGTGGCGATGGGCAGCGTGCCGGCCTGGCGGGCCTATCGGCAGTCGTTGGCCGATGGGTTGTCGATCAGGCTCTAAGGAAAAGTTGAGAGTGCCTGTCGTACACTGCACAGGCGTTCTCACTACGAGGTTCCTCATGTCCCGCCCCTTGCTCGCCACCCTGCTGCTGAGCCTAGCACTACCGCTGGCCGCCGCTGATGTGCGCGAACTCACCTGGTCCGAGCTGATTCCATCGGACGCTCCGCCGCAGGTCATTAACCCCGCGCCGATCCACGACCTCTCGCAATTGGCCGACGCCCTGGCCGAATCTGGCCCGGCCGCCATGCAGCAATCGCCGGCCGCACCAGTGGTCAAGGAGCTCAATGGTCAGCAGGTGAAGCTGCCCGGTTATATCGTGCCGCTGGATGTGACTGACGAAGGCCGAGTGGTGGAATTTTTGCTGGTGCCCTACTTCGGCGCCTGCATTCACGTACCACCACCGCCCTCGAACCAGATCGTCCACGTCACCAGCGAGCTCGGCGTATTGCTCGACGCGTTGTACCAACCGTTCTGGGTGGAAGGCCCGCTGAAAACCGAACATGTCAGTAGCGAACTGGCCGAGGTTGGTTATCAGATGGAAGCGGACAAGATCTACGCCTACGAATTGCCGGATAGCTGACCCTGCCGGGCATTCGTAGGTGTGACTGTAGGAGCGGCTTCAGCCGCGAAAAAATTCGCGGATAAATCGGAGCACCGCCCGCCGCGCCTACAACAAAAAAAGCCAGACCCTGGAGTCTGGCTTTTTACTTGGTGCGCGCGGCGCACCCTACAGGCGGCGTTCACCCAAGTAGGGTGAGCCGCGCGCATCGAAAACGACTCAACTGCGACTGGCGACCCGGTTCTCCCGCTCGAAGCGCAGTTCGCTTTCCGCCCATTGTCGCCAGGAGCGCACCTTGGCTCGCTCGGCACCACCACGCTCGGCACGCGCCAGTGCATCCAGGCCGGCCTGCCAGCGCGCTTGTTCCAGCTCCAGCTGCGCGACATAAAGCCAATGCTTGCCATTGCCGCTGCGCTCGGCCAACGGGCGCAGCACCCGCACCGCAGCAGAGCGATCACGCGCCTGCCACCAGAACAGCCCCAGGCGCTCCTGGCGCGCGGCGGTGTTGGCCAGCAGACCACTGTCGAGCATCCCGGCGAGCAGCTTGGCGCCTTGCCAGGGCTGATCCGCAGCGCCAGCCAGCAGCACCAGGTTGTCCAGCTCGGATTCGCTGAAACGCAGGCCCTTGCTATGCGCCGCACGCAGGGTCGCCAGCGCCTTGTCGTTGCTACCGGCCATCTGCTGCAGGCCAGCCAGCTGACGCCAGCCCTTGGCATCGTTCGGCTGGCGCGACAGCAACTGGCGCTGCCAGCGCTCGGCCTGGGCATAACGTTTCAGGTCGGCATTGGCACCCACCAGAAACTGCAGCCAGATGTCGGCGGCGTTGGGATTGGCCTGCACGTATCGCTCGGCCAACGGCAACGCCTTGACCGGCTGGTTCATGCCCTGATAGGCCTGCACCAGCATTTGCAGCACCTCCTCTGAGGCATGGCCCTGATTCGGCGCCAGCAACTCGACGACCTTGGCGTAACGACGCTCGCCCAGATTGAGCTTGGCCAGGTTGAGCCGCTCGCCAGCCAGCATTTCGGCGTCGAGCTTGCCGCTGCGCACAGCCTTGTCCAGCCAGTCGATGGCCTGAGCATTGTTGCCGGCCGACCAGGCCACATAGGCCTTACTGCGCCAGACCAGTGCCTCTTCGAGGCTGCCGCTCTTGGCCTGGACGCCGTCGAGTGCGCGCTGTGCGGCGGCGTAGTCGCCTTTCTGCTGCGCAACCTGCGCCGTATTCAGGGCCTTGAACACAGCCGGATCGACGGTCTGCTGAGCCATGCCAGGCACGGCCGCAGCACTGAGCATCACGAGCAACAACCAACGATACATGGTCAGCTCCTTTCCAGACGGAAGTAGAGGGTTTTTACCGCCTCGCGGTCTACAGCCAGACCACCCTCGGTACGTGGCGCGAAGCGCCAGCGAGAGGCGGCACGGCGCGCTTCGCGCTCGAAGACGTTACGCGGGTTGGCCTCCAGCACGCGGATGTTCTCCACGTTGCCAGAGCGATTGATGGTGAAAGCCAGTTTGACGAAACCTTCGATGCCACGCTGCAGCGCATAACGCGGGTATTCCGGGCGCACGTCGTTGAGCGGCATGACTTCGCTCTCCATGCCGCCCATCTGCCCACCGGACTCGGCGGCCTCGCTCGGTGGCGTCGGCGCTGGAGCACCCGGCGCAAGGCCGGACAGACTCGGTGCCGGCGCGCTGTTGACAGCAATACCGCTGGCCAGGCTGGGCAGTTGGATGTCCAGCGCCGGCAGGTTGGCATTCGGCGTGGCCGTTTGCGGCGTCGGCGGCGTGGGTGGCTGCGGCGTTTGCGGTTGCGGCGGCTGCGGTGCTTGCTGACGGGTGCGGCTGGCGGTCTCGCTGGCGTTACCGTCCATGCGCACGAAATTGGCCACGCTGACCGGTTCCTGATTCACCTTGGCGCTCGGTGGCGCGACCATGTACAGCATCAGGGCGAACAGCCCCAAGGCCATCAGACAGGCGCCGAGAAAAGACAGCGGCAGGCGCATCAGTTGACTCCGCTACCGGCAGCCAGAGCGACATCCTGCACGCCGGCCAGACGCGCCTGATCCATCACCTGAACCACCAGGCCGGTACGCGCATCCTGATCGGCCTGCACCACTACGGCCCCCTCAGGCTGGTCAACCCGCATGCGCTCGACATGCGCGCGCACGCTGCGAATGTCCACCGGCTGCTTGTCCATCCAGATCTGCCCGTCGGCAGTCACAGCGATAAGGATATTGCCCTTGTCCTGCGGGTTGGCGGTTTCCGCCTGCGGGCGCTGCACCTCGACGCCGGACTCGCGGATAAAGGAGCTGGTGACGATGAAGAAGATCAGCATGATGAAGACCACGTCGAGCATCGGCGTGAGGTCGATGCCGGTGTCTTCGTCCTGCTGGTGGTGACGACGCATTCTCATGTTGGGCGATCTCAGTCGTGACGCAGCTGGTCGGCCAGCCGCTCGATGGCCTGGCTGGCTTCGCGTTCGAGGCGCGCCAGGCTGAACAATCCAGGAATGGCCAGGACCATGCCGGCCATGGTCGGCAGGGTCGCCTGCCACACGCCTGCGGCCATGCCGCGAGGGTTACCGGTGCCGTTGAGGGCCAGCACATCGAATACGGCGATCATGCCAAGCACGGTGCCGAGCAGGCCGAGCAGCGGATACAGCGCCACCAGGGTCTTGCCCAGGCGCAGCGGCGCGGCCAGTTGCTGACGCGCCTGCGCCAGCCAGGCCAGGCGAACGGCGCGCTGCCAGTTGCCGTTGTCATCAGCCAGCACCTGCTGCCAGGCCTCGCGGCGCTCCTGCACCCAGCGCGGGAAAATCCTGCGCATGTACCAGAAACGCTCGAACACCAGGGTCCAGAACACCACGCAGAGCACCGCCAGCGCCCACATCACCACGCCGCCAGCGCTCATGAAGTCGAGCAGTGCATGAGCACTGTCGACTGCACGTAGCCAGAAGGCGAACAGATCAGTCACGGCGCGGCGCTCCCGACAGGTGCAGGGCAATCAGACCAGCGCTCTGCTGTTCCAGAACCTGGATCAGGCCCTTGCTGCGGCTGGCCAGCAGGCTGTGCAGAAACAGCAGCGGAATGGCTACCACCAGGCCCAGCACGGTGGTTACCAACGCCTGGGAGATACCGTCGGCCATCAGGCGCGAGTCGCCGCCACCGCTCTGGGTGATGGCCTGGAAGGTCACGATCATGCCGGTCACGGTGCCCAGCAGGCCGAGCAGCGGTGCAACGGCTGCCAGCAGCTTGAGCAGGCCCTGGCCTTTCTCCAGCGGCGGAGTTTCCTGCAGGATCGCTTCGTCGAGTTTCAGCTCCAGCGTTTCCAGGTCGGCCAGTTGCGGCTTGGCGCCCAGTACACCAATCACGCGGCCTAGTGGGTTGTCATTACGCGGCGCACTGAGGTCGTGCATCTGCGCCTTGACGCCGCTACCAACGCGAGCCAGGTAGACCATGCGCCACACAGCGAGAAGCAGGCCGAAAGCCCCCAGCACGACGATTACCCAACCGACCAGACCACCCTGTTGCAGACGGTCCCACAGAGTCGGCTGCTGCTGCAGTTGCGCCAGCAGGCTGCCACGGCTCGGATCGATGGGCAGCGTGGCGAGCGCATCGGTGCTGCTCAGGTAGTCCTTGACCTGGCCCAGGCCGGACGGCTGACGCGGCGGCGCCACCAGTTGCCCGGCATCGGCGTCGTAACGCAGGAAGGCATCCTCGCCATATACGGCGAAGGCGCCGACTCGCAGCACCTGCTGCTCCTGACGCGAACCATCGGCATTCACCACCGGCAGTTGCAGGCGCTCGATACGGCCGCTGGCAGCCAGGTCTTCGAGCAGCAGCATCCAGTAGCCGTCGAGGTCTTCGGCGGACGGCAGCGAGCGGCTTTCAGCCAACGCCTTGAGGCGTTTCAGGCGCTCCGGGTACTGAGCGTTGAGCAGGCTGTCCTGCCATTGCCCGGCGACATCACCGGCACTTTGACGCACCACGCCAAACAGCTCACCAAGGTGTCCGACGCGCTGCGCCAGCAATTTTTCCTGCTCGGCCAGCTCGGCTTCCTGGCGGTCGAACTCGGCTTTCAGACGCTCGCTTTCGGCTTTCTGGGTATTCAGCGCGGAACGTGCGGCAGCCAGCAACTGCGCCTGCTCACTACGCTTGGCGAGAAACGCCTGCTCGCGTTCCTGCATGGCGCTGACTTCGGCCGCGCGCTCGCTACGGATGCGCTGCAGCAGTTGATCGGGGTTGAGGGTTTCGGCCACGGCGGCCAGTGCCGGCAACAGGCTGAGCGCCAATACGGCTACAACACGACGACTCATTGTGCGGCCTCCTCGGCCAGGGTCTTGATCGGCAGGGACAGCACGGCAGGCGCCTGTTGCTGACGGGCGATGGCGATAGCTTGGGTCAGCGGACGACGCGCGCTGCCGTCGAGCACTTCCCAGGCCTTGGTCTGCGGGTTCCACCAGCCGCTCTCATGAGCATCGAGGGTCTGGTAATAGAGCATGCTGCGGCCCAGGCGCAGGAACTCGACGCTACGCGAACCACCGTCGCCCCGGGTCAGCTCACCACGCCAGGCTTCAAGCGTGCGTCCATAGTCGCTCTCGATCTGATAGGCCTCGAGGATGCGGCGATATTTGTCGGCCAGGCTGACATCGGCGCGCGGCAGCAGATCCTGCAACTGAGCCAGACGGTCTTCACGTTCCTCGGGCAGGAACGGCAGGTCCGCGGCGATGAACTCACCCAGCACCTCAACCATCTTGACCATCTGCGGGCTTACTGCTTCCTGGGTACGTTCGATGCCATCGAGCTGCTTCTGATAACTGGCCAGCTCCTGACGCTGGGCTTCGACCAGGTCACGAAGTTGACTGTTATAACCTTTCAAAGCCTCAGCCTGCTGCAAGGCATTTCGGTACTCATTGAGCATCTCACGGCTGGCGTCATCCAGCTGTTCGACACGGCCCTGGGAGGCTTTCGCCTCGGCGGCCAGGCGCTGGCTTTCGTCGAGCGCAGCATCCAGCGGCGCGGCGAGCAGCGAGCCGCTGCTCAACATCAGTGCCACGACCAGGGAACGGTGGGGGAAGCGATTCATGCGCAGAGGGTCCTCGACAGACGGGCTTGCTTCAAAAAGAGAAACATTATCATCTACAGACGCATTCGAAGCAATGGACAAAACACCGCAGCAGAGCCCGTCGATCTATTGAGCCAGGTCAAAAAGTGAATTGTTGCTTGGCTTAGCATTGATTTCAGCCAAGACACACAACCGACTCGAACTGGAGCTCGCTATGTACAAGTCACTGTTCACTGCCTCACTGCTGGCCCTGGCCATCGCCTCCCCCATTGCTCAAGCCCACCAGGCTGGCGACATCCTCATCCGTGCCGGCGCCATCACCGTCAACCCGGAGGCCGACTCCTCCAGCGTCAAGGTCGATCGCGGCGGCCTCGCCGGCACCGACCTGGGCGGCAAAGCAACCATGAGCAGTGACACCCAGCTGGGTCTGAACTTCGCCTACATGCTCACCGACAATCTGGGCATCGAGTTGCTGGCGGCAACCCCGTTCGAGCATGACGTAAAGATCAAGGGCACCGTCCTAGGTGCAGCCAATGGTAAGCTGGGCAGCCTCAAGCACCTGCCGCCGACCCTGAGCCTGGTGTACTACCCGCTGGACGCCAAGTCGGCCTTCCAGCCCTATGTCGGCGCCGGTATCAACTACACCTGGATTTTCGACGAACACGTCGGTAGCGCTGCCAGCGCCAACGGCTTCGACAATTTCCGCGCGAAGAATTCCTGGGGCCTGGCCTGGCAGGTGGGTGCCGACTACATGCTGACCGATAGCCTGATGCTCAACGCCCAGGTGCGCTACATCGACATCGACACCACCGCCTATGTCGACAACAACGCCCTCGGCGTGCGCGCCAAGGTTGATGTGGACGTAGACCCCTTCATCTACATGGTCGGCTTGGGTTACAAGTTCTGATAAGCCTCGCAGAAATGAAAAAGCCGGCGCATCAGACTGTGTGAAAACGTTCTGAACTGAACCGGTTCAATACAAACGCCTCGATTGATTCGGGGCGTTTGTGTTTTTACTGGTGCAATGATGCAAAGTGCAGCGCTCAGGTC